>JAFGWF010000016.1 GCA_016937295.1 Bacteroidales bacterium | reverse complement strand
CAGGATATAAAGGAGTATTTCAATATCCCATACAAAGTATGCAAGCAAGTAAATGAAACAACGACAGTATACTTTATCAGATTTGCAGATACTGACTTTGTAAACTCAATAGAAAGACTTGGCTTCTCTCAAGATAGAACTCACCTCAAAGTTCCTGCAATGCATATAGAGTGTGCACAATCGTTCATTCATGGTTTTCTAAAAGGCAAAGGGAGTTATTTTCATGAAACCAACGGAACACGAGGATACAAAGTGATTTACAGAAGTAAAAAATTCATCAATGAAATAGCAAATCTACTATCTCATTTTTGCGGCGTGAAAATCCATAATCCCCATTGCCGATTTATTAAAAATCGTTTGAGTTGTGGAATTAAATACGTCGGGAAAGAATACGATTTGATTAATGAATTTATTTACTCAATGGCGTGCCCTTGGATAACGCGTCTAAACCAATAGTAATTTGCTATTTGCCGACATATCCTATTTATGAAATCTGCAATCTATATTCACTCTTTATCTTTTGCTACTGACCCACAGAATATAAAAAGTGAATATACCGGCAGACTATACAAAAACTGTGAATCTTTTATCTCCACTAAATCTATCGGAATTGTCGCCTTGAGCATATATATCCGCTTTCTTTTCGGAGAATATATCCAAAGAACTTGAGATTCCTTTAAAAGCTTCAATGTTGAAATATTCTGATATCCCATAAACTGGATTTGTCGAGTAAATCCGAAAACCTAAATCATCAAAAAACTTTATCGTTTCTTTTTTAGGAAGTTTATCTTTAGGTTCATCACCGACGGAAACGAAAGCTGGACTATTTCCATCAAAACTAAGTTGTTCCCAGAAATTTTCATCAACATTCCCAGCTGATCCATGATGTGGAATTTGTGACAAAACCACTCTTTGTTTAATCCGACTTCTTATCTTCGAAAAACTCTTTTTTTCAGCGTCAGAAGTAAATAAGATACAATCATTCCCCTTCGTTATTCTAATAATAGTGGACAACTTATTGATGTCTGCTCTTGTTGCCGATATTCCCGTTTTCTTATTATGGATTTTGCCTGCAATATCATGATATGTTTTCCCAGAGGGAGCGTGAAATGACATAGCAATATCATTACTAAGTTTGATATCGCTTGTAAAGTAATCAACCATGCTGATTTCTTCTACATCTAAATCACTTGAATCAAAGTATTCGAAAAATTTATCGATCTCACTCTCCTCCTTTTTACTGCAGAATATTTGATCATACAAATCCAATATCTGAGAAGAAAAAGTATGTAAGAAGTATTTTATCTTAATCTTATTGTCGATGCAACACTTGAAAATTTCAGAAAAACCAGAATAGTGGTCATAATGGAAATGCGTCAATACAATAAAATCAATAGTCTTTATCGAATTATCAATTAAAAATTCTTTGATTTTATTTGAATCAACAAACTTGTTACAATCAATTATACCAACTCTTAATTCGCTGTCCACTTTCCATTGCAACAAAATGGCATCACCTTGCCCAACATTGTAAATGTTTACTTCTAGCAACGCTTATCTTTTAAATAGTCTACTGCTTTTATATTTCTCCGCAAGTCTCGACTTTGGGAAATCATCTTCTAAAATAAGACTGGGGTCATCTAGCACCTGCAACTTCATTTCAGATGGACGTTCAAACAACCTCAAATAAAATAACTTACCTTCTTGAAGTTCCATTTCATCAAAAATAGAAGCAGGGAAAGTCCTTTCTTGATAAATACGTTTTTCTTTGTCCATGAGACACTCCAAAACTACATTGCAGCTTGAATATGATACCAATCTTGCAGGGACATTTTCAACGTTCTTCCAATTATGCAATACAAAATTGCTGCTCTCAACTAGCCCTTTATAGTCCGTAAAAAAAGACTCTAATTGGAAATTATAACCATTATTAACCCTGCTAGTTATTGTGTTCTCTAGCACTGAAAAAAAGCCAGATTGCTCTTCTGCTTTTACATCTGAAGTGTCGACAACACTAATTCCGTCAGTTTCAAACGTACTAGATGTCAGTATTTCTTCTTCTATAACCGGCATTACAATTTTTTATCAAATGATTTTATCAGGCTTTCAGAATCGGCCAACAACTCTTTAAACTTGGAGAAACTTGGGTTAGAAAGTTCCTCTTTTATTTCTGTCTTACATAGGGTTCCAAAAGAATCTGAATCCAAATCACTATTAAATTCAGAATTTAGAAACCTTAACTCTTGGATTTTTATATCCTCGTTTTTGAAATTTCCAAATTCAAACTTATATGATTTTGCACCCTTTTTGTACTCATATATACATGCGAAATCATCAAGAGCACCGAAAGGATTCACCGAAAAATGGGGAGCTTCCTTTGTTAATTTCTCATATTCAATACGATCAACCAAGTTTACATCATGACAAAGTAATTGATGCTTAGAGCTTCTCTTGTATCCTTCGAATGATTTAGTCCTATCATACATTTCCCAAAAAATTTTCATCACACCATTTTGTGACTTCAAATCTTCAGCACTTCCATCATAGATAAACGAAATCCCCTCTTTCCTAAAAACGATTGCAAACTTTTCTTGTTCAAATACTAATCGGATAGACTCATTAATGGTATTCTCATTATCAATGCCATACCTTAAGGCATCAAACCCAAAATAAGGAATCACAGCCTTCTTATATTCTTCCTTAAAAGTTAATATATGGACATAGTCAATAGAATATTGAACCCGCCTTATTGCCATAATCCTAAAAATTTAAAGTGATTTAGAAAGATACATTGGAATTCAAAGCTACAAAATGTTTTAATTCTATTAATTACCTAAAGTATAAATTTATCAAAGTATCCCTTTCTCCCAATCGTAAACACCCAATTTCTAATTCGGAACTGCTTTGAAAAAGGAAACGGAATAAAAAGCGAAGCGGCTTTATGCCGTAGTCTTTTTCAAACCCGAAGGGCTTGGCGGTTTCGAATTTGAAAAACTTTGTTTAAGATTGGAGAAAGAATACCACTAGGGGCAAAAAGATATTAACACCAGATTTGACACCACTAAAAAACAAAAGCCTCACAAGTTGCTTACTTGCAAGGCTTTATCTTTTTTCGGTGTGACTCAGCTGGGATTCGAACCCAGGACCCCATCCTTAAAAGGGATGTGCTCTACCAGCTGAGCTACTGAGTCATCCTCGTTAT
>JAFGWF010000134.1 GCA_016937295.1 Bacteroidales bacterium | reverse complement strand
GTTTCCACTGCTTGAATATTTATCTGAAAAACTGTCGTCCTAAAACTAAAAAAAACTACTTTTACGATGCAACATTCATAACAATAAACTATGAATTATTCATATTGGAAGGTTTGTAATTTGTTACTTTTTTTTAGTGCATTCTTTCCGGTTATAAATTAGTAATCAAACACTTATGTCGGATAAGCCTATTTTCACATATCTACTTAAAAATCGAATTGTTGAACTCGGTAATTTGGAAAACATTATTTCAAATCTTGTTGATTGCTCTAATTTGAACGAAAAAAAAAGCTATCAGCTCAATTTGATTTTAGAAGAACTCATAAGCAATACTATATTTTATGGTTATCCTGAAAACTCGGAGGACTCAATTGAGCTAAAAATAATTCAAGAAAATGAGTTTTTAATAATCGAAATTGTGGATGGAGGAATTGCTTTTAATCCTCTGGAGGCCGAAGAAAAGGAGGATAATCTTGATGAATTAAAAGTTGGAGGATTGGGAATAAAATTGGTAAAGAAACTTTGCCATAAAATGGATTATCAAAGAATAAACAACCGAAACCACCTTAAAATACACTTTAAATATGCTTGAAATAACACACAAAAGCGGACGCCAATTTGAGTTACTTGAAATTGCAGGCCGATTAGAAACTTCAAATGCGGAAAAATTGGAATCCAAGATTGCTGACATCATCAACAATACGAAATCATTAGATATTATTTTCAACCTTAGCAAGTTAGAATATTGCAGTAGTTATGGTTTGCGCATTTTTATTAAACTCAAAAAAGATTTAGCTCCTTATGATGGAAGAATTTTCTTTTTAGACTCTACCAACTTTTTTTTAGAATTATTAGATATGACAGGACTCGAAAAACAGTTTATATTTGCACGAAATATATCAGAAATTTGGAATAAATTATTGACTTAAATAACCTAAAATCAGAAATATGACTATTAACTTTTCCTTAGAAGATGGCTACACTCTAATCAATCTGGGCGGTCGATTAGACACTTCAAATTACGAAGAAGCATCACAACAAATTGACAATCAAATTGATATGGGGCAAAGAAAGCTGATTATCAACTTGGAACAATTAGAATACATTTCCAGTTCAGGCCTTCGGGTTTTGATGAGTGCTTTGAAAAAAGTTAAAGCTTTAGGAGGAAACCTAATTCTATGTAACGTGCCGGAAAAAATCATGGAGGTTTTTGAAATCTCCGGTTTTAACACACTTTTCGTCATTACCAAAGACTTAGAAAATGCAAAACAAAAAATAACCGCTTAATCCTATTACCATGAACCCATTTTTTCTTAATATTCCTGAAGAAGTATATTTACTTTCGATAAACGAAAACGGCGAACAACATCCAAATTTCAGAAACAAGAAATTTGACATTATTATGAGCTCTGCCCTACTTATGGAAATGGCCGAGCGTCATATCATCGACACCGACCTCACCAACATAATTCCCGACAAACTTGAAAAGACCGGTGAAGAAATTGTGGATACCGTAATTGATGAAATTATCACCTTTAATGGGAAAAGAAGCATAATCGACTGGATAACACATATTTCGATACATGGTCAGTATTTTCGCGATGAGATAATCACCTCTCTTGTGCGTAAAGGCGTTTTAAAAATTCAAGACAAAAAGACCCTTTGGTTTTTCTCCTCTCGAAAATATCCCATGCAAAACAACCAAGAGGTTAAAGAGGTTCGGTCAAGGCTTCGCGAACTCATTTTCAGCGATGAAATACCTGAAGTTCGTGATTTGATTTTACTAAGCATTCTATATCATGGTCAACTTTTAGATACGGTTGTAACTACCTCAGAGAAAATCAAATATAGCGATAGAATCAGTCAAATTTCCAAAATGGATTTCATTGGCCAAACGATTACTCAAGCCATGGATGAGTTTAGTTTGGGCGACTTAATTGCGGAAAAAATCACGGAGCTCCTTCAGGGAAAATCAGCAGAAGAGAAACTCCATGATCATATCCTCAGCCTGATAGAGAAGTACCGAATCTATGACGAGTCGCAACTTCCGGACTGGCTTCGTAAAGGCACAGAACAATATAAGAAAACATTGGAATATGTTGAGGAAGTTGGCACAGCCGAAATCACCTTTAATCCAAGAACACGAAAATATTCAAAGCTTAATTACAGCTACTACTCCTACACCGGAGGTGGAGGCATGTAGGCTTACTAAAAGTAATATTTCAGTCCAAAATACAAGATATTCATGGCAGAAAAGCCACCGGATTTGGATTTATCTAAAAAGGTAAGATTTTGATGTACTAAATTAACATCCAAGTTTTTACAAACAGAATAGCTAAGGTTTGGAAAGATAATCAGCGCGTCAAATTCAGGATAATATCCTATTGCAAGGCTCGCGTTGAACAATGGCGAAAAAGCATAGCTTGCCTGCGAAATAATGTTCCATTCTGTGAAGGATAAATTTCGAGCAGAAAGTTGTGTAAACTGACCCGCGAAGGGATTGGAAGCTGTTGAAAGCGCATCCTGACCTACGTATAAAACCTGAACTAAAACATAAAGCCCATTTTGAAAACTATAATCTAAAGCGGCAGTTAAAGAAACAACGGTCTTGTCTAAAGTATCCCAAACAGGGCTAAAGAGGGAGGCCTCGCCTTTAAAGCCCAATTTCCAAAGGTTTCCTGACCAACCAATTCCTGCCACTAAATCCTTATTTGCCACGCCTCCAAGAAGTTGAATGTCGTAATTCCTTTTATTAAAACCATATTTCAAAGCAGCAGTTATTTGTCCTGAGCTATCGACTTTTGCAGCAAAATCCCAGTGAGTTGTGTTGGTTTTGTAATAAACAACCCGAACAGCATCCGATCCCGGACGTTCTACATAATCAAAATCGAAAAAAGAACTGGCATTAAAAATATCATTAGGATTCCAGACCAATGTCTGTCCCCAATTGATTCGTTGACGGCCAAGAGTAAACTCAATTTTCTCCTTAGAGTATTGATAAAACAGCCTATCTACATTGATGTTTAACAGCAAGCTGCTGTTTTCCAACACATTCCAACTCATGTCGATAGCGCGTGGGTCGGCCTCCATTGTTGAAGCAAACATAAGCTGATTATCGCGATACGATTTTCCGCCATAAGCCGTATTCCGAAATTGAAGCGTAACTTGCGAATAGTCCGAAAAATTATAGTAAAAGTTCAGGCGATTATAAAACTGAAAATTATCCGCCGGTTTTATATTTTTATCCAAAATCCGATAGCCAAGCCCGAAAATATATCCGTCAAAATCAAACTTTTTTGAATCATCCTGAGCATAAGCCGATGTCGTCCAAATAAGCAACCAAAGAAAAATACTAATTGACAACCTCATTTTCAACGACTTAACCTAAATAATATTATCCGTTAAAACTTTTCCATCTTCCAGTGTGATAATTCTTCGCGCCTTTTTCATTACGCGGCTATCGTGGGTAGAAAAGATGAAAGTAGTACCTTCCTTGCCATTCAACTCTTCCATAATATTCAGCAAAGTTTCGGTGGAAGAAGAATCGAGGTTGGCTGTGGGCTCATCGGCAAGAATGAACTTAGGCTTAGAAGCCAATGCCCGCGCCACTGCCACTCTTTGCTGCTGTCCACCACTCATACGACTCGGACGCACGTCCATTCGATCGGCCAAACCAACAGCCACCAAAAGCTCTTCGGCTCTTGCTCGGCGCTCAGCTTTCGACTTATGTTGCAATTCCATAATAAACTCAACATTCTCACGCGCCGTCAACACCGGAATCAAATTATAGGCCTGAAACACAAAGCCAATATTCCACAATCGTAAATCGGTAAGCTGACCAATGGAAAATGTGGTAATGTCCGTTCCGTCTATCCAAATTTTGCCATCGGTAGGCTTATCAAGTCCTCCGATAAGATTAAGCAAAGTGGTTTTGCCACAACCCGAAGGCCCAACAATAGCTGCAAATTCGCCTTGCTCAAAACTCAAACTTAAGTCGTTTACAGCATGAACCGGCACGGCAGTTTCTGTGTAAATCTTGTTTAATTTATTGATTTCTATTACTTTACTCATAAATACTGAATTAATATTATTCACTTCTAACTGCATCGGCAGGGTTCAAACGAATGGCTTTCCAAGCAGGATACAAAGCTGAAACGACACCGGTTAGAATTACCATTATTACTATTTTAATATAATCTTCCAATCCGATATATGGATAAATCAAAGTGGAATATCCCATGGAGTTGAATCCTTCGGCTAAACTCACAAGATTAATTCCCGATTTGCTAAGCCAAGAGATTAAAATGGAGCTGATAACGATTCCGGTAACACCGCCGGCTAAGGAAAGAAAAACTGTTTCCAAAACCACCATCAAATAAACTCTGCGCCGATTCATGCCAATGGCCATCAGCATTCCAAACTCTTTAACTCGCTCAAGCACAACCATCAACATCGTGTTTACGATTCCAAAACCTAAAGCAAGCAAAATGATTCCAACGAAAATATAAAGCAACCAATCCATCCAATAAGAAGTGAGCGCCATTTCGGGTGCTGCATCTTCCCAAGTCATTACAGTTATGCCTGATTCAAAAGCTCTTAGAATATCTTTTTGAGTTTGCAAACTAAGAACCATCGGCGTTTTCTTGAGCAATTCAAGCATCTGACCATAGTTGAGACTTACCAAGTCCTGATTAGCCGAAAAATAGTCAACTATAGACGAATCAACTTTTAGATTTCCAAGGTTTTGTAGCGTGTTGGTATTAATTGAGAAAGCGGAATATTTTCGTTTTAGTACAGTGCTAATCGAATCTAAATCAGCATCTTCTTTAGTGAGTAAAACGATTTGATGAAACTCGTTCTCGTCAAACCCAAGCATTTTCTGAAGGATGGAATTTTCAACAAAAACATTCATTTCATCATAAATACTGTTATTCGTTTGAAAAATGCCGCAAACCCTGAAAATCGCCGCGATTGCTTCCCCTTGTTTATTCACAAAATCCAATTGAACCTTATTATTCAAGCCAACCTTAAGTTTATCAGCCAGCCGACTACTGATGATTATAGGATTACGCAAATCGGAATTGAACCAACCACCCAAGGAATCAGGAATATAACGGTATAAATCACTAACCCTTTTCTCCGAATCCGGATTTACTCCCAAAACCATTGCTCCACGAGGACCATGACCACCATTTATCATCGCCTCAAGTTTAAGACGTCCACTCACAGCGATAACATCTTGATTTTCTTCAATTTTCTTAATGATTTCGCCCGCATTATCTATGGTCTTATCCGGCTCGGCATTATTTAAATAATCAGCTCGATGCAATTGAATCGACCCAATTTCCGTTTTTATTGCAATTTTGATTCTGTCGCGCAAAGCGCCATTCATAACGGCCACCGACAAGATTCCGGCAACCAATCCGATGGCAATGGCAAATAGCACCACAAACGAACGCAATTTATTTCTCCAAATATTTTTCCATGCAATTGAAATAATCATAACTACCTCCTACCCTCTTAAAGCGTTAATAATGTTCAACTTAGCAAGTTTTAGCACCGGATAAATCAAAGTGATAAGCATCAAAACTAAAACTGTAATAAATTGATTTACAAAAATCATCGGATCGGCAGAAAAAGCCATAACAGGCTCAACGCCATAAATTTCATAAGCTTCGGCCATATCACCGCCAAGTCGGATGGGATGGTCGAGATAATAGGCAATGATGGGGATTGCCGTAATGGATCCTGCAATTAACCCCAAAAGACCAATAAAAACGGTTTCGAGAAACATCATTATCGCCATTCGTGAGCGGTGCATTCCTACGGCAGCCATAACACCAAATTCGCGCAAACGTTCACTGGTCATCATAATTATAGTTCCCAAAATGCCAAAGAAAATCACCATATACAAAATGGCAAGCATTATCACACCTGAGGCATCATCACTTTCGATTTGCTGCTTCAAGGCTTTGTCCATATCAGTCCAACGAAGTACTTGAAGATGAGTATCTTTAAGCTTTTCAGACACATCGCCCCAAACACTCTCCATGTTTTGTTTTTCTTGGATATTCACTGCAACAGAAGTCACTAAGTCATAAGCGTTGGTAAACTCCTGAGCTAAAGCTAAAGGCATTACTATCAACTTATTATCTAAAAGTGGCGAAGGAATTTTCACAATACCTTTAATGGGAAATTGGTCGGCAGCAGTTGCCCCCTGATAGCCCTGACTTATCAAAACTACCGTATCGCCAACCGAAACCCGAAGATAAGATGCCAAGCGATTGGAAACTAAGATGCTACGGTCGTCAGAATTGATAAACTCACCTGCCTGCAAATGCCTCGACATCCCTGTCATCAAATCGTCTGATTCAGGTCTAATTCCCTGAACGATAACCCCTTTAGTTTTTTTTCCGGTACTGGCCAAACTGAAAGTTTCCAAACGAGGCAAGGCCGAAATAACATTTGGAACCGTGGATATAATGGAATCGAGGGTCGAGTCATAAACCATCAAATCGTCAAAGGATTTTTCCTCGAAATAGAGTGAATCCTGAACCTGAATATAACCCGAATAAGATTTTACAGCTCCGTCAATCATAATGTCGTAGGTGCCTAACTGCATGGAGCGCATGATTATGGCAAAAACTACAGCAAAATAAAGAGAAGCAGCCGTTATCAAAGTTCGCTTTTTATTTCGCCACAAATTTCGCCAGGCCATTATAACTATTTTCATTTCTTATCTATTGCATTATTAATCAATCTATTTCACTCTTTTCATATTGGCTTGCGTGAAAAAATCTTCAGAAAGATTCACCTCAAAATCCAACTCTAAAATCTGAAAAATCGTTTTTTGTTGCGGTTTGTCAGCAGGGATAATCGTAAATCGAGAAGGAAGCGTAAATTTCCCAAAATTCTTCACATCAGAAGCCAACTCTGTGCGAAGCAATTCGCCATCTTCGTCGTAGGATTCCGTTTTTAAAATGAAAAACTCTTTTTTAGTAATCCAACTGATTTTCTTGCCCCAAACCACCTCAGCAGATTCTTTGGGAATAGATTGGATTTTATAACAATCCGAACCATCAATTTTCTCCGATGCCAGAATTTTATGCGCATAATTTTCCACTAAGGAGTTCTGATTTACAATGTCGTCGTTGGAAAAGTCGGAGCCCATCCAGCCTTGCGACATCATGGAAGGCGGCAGTTTTATCATACGCGAAATTTTTGGAACATAATTCCACATCTCTTTTTTACGCTTCAAAAACACCTGACCTTTATCCCTTTCGGGTGCCGTTATCAAAACCATGGAATAATCGTCTCCTAAGGTCCAATTTTTCATATCTACGGTGCGTGTATATTTTGGACGCTCAATAGTCATGCGCATCAAACCAAAGGAATTATCGCCAAAACGCACTTCCGAAGCCTTCTTAACAATAGCTGTTGCATCGGTTAAATCAGCGCTGCTAAACAAAAATGTCAGCGCCAAAACAAGAATGATTTTCATAAGATTTTTCATGGTAACTATTTGATTTTTAGTATTTCTTTTATTCGATTGATAGCATAATACTTATCGTAATAAGAGGAGTTGTAGAGAAAATTCAAAGAAACTCCATCGAAAATGGAACCGATAAAAACCGCTTCCTGCATGGGATTCTCGAAACCCTTTCGCTGAAAATACGCAGCAAATTTCAGATTATACTTATTTACTTGCTCCATAGCTAATCGAATTGCCTTGTCGCGAATGCCGGGCTGAAGAATGACAGCAAAATAAATACTCCAAAATTCCGGATTAATCTCAATCATTTCGAAGTTTTTCTCAATGACCTGCGACATAATTTCATCGGTAATATCCTTATCTTCAATATTATAGTATTCAACCATTCGCCGCAATCCCATGGAAACCATCTCTACCAAAACTTCTTCTTTTGTTGAAAAATAGTTGTAAATCAACCCTTTTGAAATTCCGGCTTCTTTTGCTAAGGAAGCCATAGAACTTCCGTGATAACCATCGCGCCCAAAAAGACGAAGGGCAGCTTCAAGAATTGCTATTCGGCGATCCTGTCTGATAATTTCGAATTGTTCTTTAGATTTTGGGGGCATATTTTCATTGACTAAACGGTCAGTCAAAAGTAATAGGTTTTTTTATTTTGTCAAGATTTTTTTTGTTAAAAAGATAACACCGATAAAAGATTATTTTTGCCATTAAATATTTACATAATGATAAGAATTGATAATGAGATAGTTGACAAGACAACTACAAGAGCGAAAGAAAGTCAGCGCAGGCGAATGAATTATAATTTTCATCCACAGTTAGACGATTTGCTGCAACGGATGCTAAACGCCATGGAGCCCGGAACCTATATTCGACCTCACAAGCATGAGTATCCAGACAAAACGGAGGTTTTTATGATTTTGCGCGGCAAAATGATAGTGATTGAGTTTGATGATACCGGCGACATTAAGGACATTGAATTATTAGACAGCACACAAGGCCGCTGGGCAGTAGAAATTCCACCACGAACATGGCATTCGCTCATAAGTCTTGAAAGCGGCTCGGTGGCTTATGAAATAAAAAACGGCCCCTATAATCCCATTGACGATAAAAATTTTGCCGTTTGGGCTCCAGCCGAAAATAGCCCAGAAGCAGCGAATTTTCTAAATGAACTTACCAAAAGGTGTAAAGCTTTATTAAAAATGGATTAAAAATGTTTATTTTAACAAAATCTTAACACAGATTGTTAACTTTTTTAACTTTGCACCGTCAAAGCAATTTGTTTTCAATGAATTCGTTAATGTGAGATGTTTCATGATGAACAATTGTACAACCTTTTAGAAATTTTTAATCTATAAAACTATTCATAAACTAAATTTTTAACCATGAAAAACTTTAAAATTGTATTATTAATGCTAATCAGCATTTCGCTGACTACCTGGAGTTGCAAAAAAGACAACGACGACGATGACGACACAAACCCAACCCCAACAAACCAAACCTGCTTTTTCAACAAAGTTGACTTCGGTGACTACTATATGTTGGTTGAGTATAACGCTGACCATCAGGTAACTAAATTCACTGAGTATGACAGCATCGGCACTACCGACGGCACATACACACAATTCGCTTATTCCAATGGGAAACTCTCTACTTTTGAGAATTATACCAGTGGCACCTTAGATGCAAAATTTGAGTTTAAGTATTCAAGCAACACGCACCCTGATTCTGCAATCATTTATGCCGATAATAACGGTACTCTTGAAAGACAAGCCGCATATAAGTTAACATTTAGTGGCGACGATTTAGTGAAAGCTGAAATGGGAATGGTTTTAATGGGTTTCCCTATTATTTTAATGGAACAAACCTTTACTTATAATAACGGCAATTTAGTCGAAGTTGTTAATAAGCAATTTGACATGACCTCCTTGAGCCTGAAATTAACGGGAACTACATCGTTAGAATACGATACCAAAAAGAATCCATATCGCAATATTGGAGTTAACTATATGGCCTTTATGGACGGCCGTTTTGGGTCGAATAATAATCCTTCGAAAATTACCGAAAAAGATGAAAATGGTTCTGTTGTCAATGATTTATCTGAGAATATAGTTATGGAATACAATTCAAATAACTATCCAACTAAAATTACCCGCACTTCATTCGACAACAGCTATTCCGATGTCGAAGTTTACTCTTACAACTGTCAATAAGAAACGATTTATATGTTGAAAAGCCATCCTTTTTGGGTGGCTTTTTTATTTTAACTATTCCCTGCTCCATGCCGGTTTTTTAGTTTAATTTGCACCTCCTTTTATAGGAGCATAAATAACTTTGATTTCAATAAATAAAACATTGAATTTCAATTTATAACAATACATTTTTATTTGGAATGAATAGAATTACAAGCCGACAAAATCCTAAGATAAAAGACCTTTTGAAACTACAAAAAAGTAGTGAACGAAAAAAGCAGGGGCTATTTTTAATTGAAGGAATTCGGGAAATTTCCAGAGCGCTTGCTTCAAGCTATGAAATTACGGAACTTCTTTTTTGTCAGGAGCTTATAGAAAAGGGACACCCAATTTTTGAGGAATCGGAACCTATTATTAATCGAACTGAAGTTTCCAGGGAGGTTTTCAATAAGATAGTTTATAGGGAAGATTCAGGTGGCATTTTGGCTATTGCCCGAATGAAGCCGCACAGTTTCGATAAATTAAAACTTAGTAAAAATCCACTAATTCTAGTCATTGAAGGAGTGGAAAAACCTGGAAATATTGGGGCTATTTACCGAACTGCCGATGCAGCCGGAATTGATGGAATTATTCTTTGCGACCCTCTTGCCGACATTTACAATCCAAATGCAATCAGAGCTTCCTTAGGCACAGTGTTCTCCGTTCCAACCGTAGTTTCAACAACTCAAGAAGCTATAAACTTTCTTAATATCAACAATATACAAATTTACACCACCTATTTGGAAGCTTCCATTTCATATAATAACGCCGAATTTCAAAAACCAACAGCCATCGTTGCAGGCACCGAAGCTACCGGCATCACTAAAGAATGGATTTCAGCTTCCAAGGCTAACCTGATAATCCCAATGCGGGGCATTGCCGACTCGCTAAACGTCTCTGTTTCAACTGCTATTGTTTTATTCGAGGCATGCAGACAAAGAGATTTTCAGTAATAAAAAACTATCGCTAAAATTTATTTACAGAAATGAAATTAAGCATAAACTACATTTTAGAAAATCGACAGAAATATCTGACAGACAAACAGTTTCTAAATATTTTGGCAGCTATTGTCGGACTGACGGTTGGATTAGCTGCTGTGGTTATCAAAAATAGCGTTTTCTTGATTCAACAATTGTTGAAGGCAGAATCCTTGTCCAGTTTTCAGCACTATTTCTACTTCATCTATCCTGTGATTGGAATTTTCATGGCAATTTTATTTGTGAAATGGTTTATTAAAATCAAGGTTGAACACGGTATTCCCAGCGTCCTTTACGCCATCAGCCAAACCAAAGGGCATATCAAGCCGCACAATATGTTTTCGTCCATAATAACCTCGGCGCTCACCGTTGGTTTTGGCGGGTCGGTTGGACTCGAAGGACCTACAGTTGCCACGGGAGCAGCTTATGGCTCCGCAATTGGAAGAGCTTTCAGACTGAACTACAAGCAAATAATAATACTTCTTGGCGCTGCTTGCACAGGAGCAATGGCGGCAATCTTCAAAGCACCGGTTGCGGGAATTGTTTTCGCTTTGGAAGTGATTATGATCGACTTAACTATCGGCTCCGTTCTTCCCCTTTTAATCTCATCTGTGGCGGCTGTTCTCACAAGCTACCTTTTTCTCGGCCCTGACGTGCTATATCATTTCGACTTTAAAGAACCTTTCAATATGACTGATTTACCCATGTATGTCCTGCTTGGAATTGCTGCAGGCCTCATATCAGTCTATTTTACAAAAGTTTACATTTTCATTAATAAAACCTTCGGAAAAATTAAAAACATTTACAGCAAGCTTTTTTTAGCCGGAATTTCATTGGGAATCTTGATTTTCTTATTTCCCGCTCTTTATGGTGAGGGGTATGAAGTGATAAACGAAGCTTTGAATGGTAACTCGGATTTCGTTTGGCAAAGTAGTTTATTTAGTGGTTTTGCAAACGGTTTTTGGACAAGTGCCCTGATAATCGTTGGCATCATCCTCTTTAAATCTTTCGCCACAAGTTTCACTTTTGCAGCAGGTGGAATTGGTGGCATCTTCGCTCCTACCCTTTTTATCGGATCCTTAGTTGGTCTTTTATTCGCATTGGTTCTCAACCATTTAGGCATGGATATTCCGGTTGCAAACTTCACTTTGGTAGCAATGGCAGGCACAATTGCAGGTGTTTTACAAGCACCTCTGACCGCTATTTTCCTAATCGCGGAAATCAGCGGGGGCTACCAAATGTTAGTGCCTTTGATGCTTGTTTCTGTCATCTCCTACATCACTAGCAGAGCATTTATTACTAATTCCGTTTACACTTACCAGCTTGCACAGCGCGGCCAACTTATGACGCACCATGCAGACAAAAATACTCTTAAACTTATTGATTTAGAGAAAATTATAGAAAAAGACTTCAAAACTATTCATCCTGACAGTTATCTTGGCGACTTAGTGAACATCATCTCCGAATCCGACAGATCTGTGTTTCCGGTGGTGGATAAAAATCAAAAACTAATTGGAATTGTGCATTTTGCAGATGTTCGCAAAGTGATATTTAAACCAAAACTTTACGATAAAATAAAAATTAGTGAGCTCATCAGCTATCCTGAATTTACTGTTCAAAAAGGTGACACCATGGAACGCATTGCACAGGAACTATCTGACCATCAAATATATAATATTCCAGTAATAGAAAACGGAAAATACGTTGGATTTATAAGCCGAGCCAATTTCTTTGCAGAATATAGAAAACTTCTCAGAGACTTGTCAGAGGATTAATTTCCATACTTTTAAAAACTAATTTACAATCAGCTTTAGGATGTGAGTCTTATTCTCCTGATTAATAACTCTTATGAGATAGAAGCCTGTCGCTAAACTATTTGTTTCTATCTGTAAACTATTCTGAGTCAATTCGACAGCAACATAAACCACTTTACCTGAGGAATTTATCAATTCCACTTTGGTGGGCACAAAACCAAAATCAACTCTGACTGCATTCCCTTTTTTCACCGGATTTGGCCAAAAATCAATGCTTTTTTGAGCTACTATTTCTTCCACACCAACATTGGAGTGATAGCAACCTATTTGACTATTCAGCATATACAACAAAGAATCATTCTGATGGAGGCATAATAAATCCCATGTAGAGCAAATAATATTATACATATAATTGGTATGAATAGGTCCATTACTGCTTCCAATTCCTTCAATCCAATATTCCGCATTATACGATTCATTGCTAATATGCCAACGTACACGCTGTTTACCAAATAGCGTAATCGTGTCTTTGTCAATGATTTGCACAGGAATATTATCACACAAAAAGTTGACCACTCGGGCAGTATCTCCAATTTCTAAATCAAAATCGTAGAGCAACCCTTCACTTCTGTCCAATGGCATAAAATACACTTTTTTGCCTTCTTCCCTCACCAAACCTTGATATGTCCAAGTGGAAAGTGAATCGGACGAAGCCCAGAGTTTCTGATACGTCTTTGAGTTGACTGTCGAATCGCCATTAATTCTATAAATATCAGTGGAATAAGTAACGTCCCAGAGAAAACCTGTAAAGCGGACATTCCAT
>JAFGWF010000015.1 GCA_016937295.1 Bacteroidales bacterium | reverse complement strand
TGGAGCATTGCCAAATTTTCCATCACGCATCGCCGAAATTATTATTTTTGTAACCAATTTGAGAAATTCATATTAAGAATTGCAATAATAGTTATTAAATCCATTTAATTGACCTATGAACAAATCCATAATTTTAGTTATTTTAACCCTCATTATCAGCGCTTTTGTAACACCTACCCAGAACAAAAACACCTATAACATGCCTGTGGATTCCGAAACCGGCAAAATTACTTACGTTGAGGTTGTGGCTCAAACTGGCAATGCTGACGAATTATACGAAAGAGCCTATGAATGGGCAAAGAAGTATTTTGTGAATATTTCGAGCACCATAAAAACCCGTGATAAAGCGGCTGGACTACTTGAAGGAAACACCCGTTTTAAAGTTTTCAGCACGGATAAAAAGGGCAAACAAATTGACGCAGGAATAATAAGTTTTGATTTTAAAATTGAATTTAAACAAGATAAATATCGTATTGTTGAAACCAATTTCCGACAAGCCGACAATAGTGGCAATGCAGTCGAAGAATGGTTTGATGATACTAATGAGAAAGCAATTCCCATTCATCAGGAAATCTTTAAACAAATCGATCTTGAAGCCCGAAAAATGATAGATAGTTTAAAAGAAGGAATGAAACCGGTTGTTAAAACCTCTGATGAGTGGTAAACTATTTTAATCAAACCACAATCCTATGTACGAAACCTTTCAAGACCTTGACAATCTCCGGCTGCATTTCGATCAGGGAGGACTTTTTGCATTAAATATTTCCTTAGGAATAATCATGTTTGGCGTTGCGTTAGGCATCCGATTGCGAAATTTTAAAACATTGTTTCTCAGACCAAAACCTCTCATCATCGGTTTCATTTCCCAATTTTTTGCTCTACCTCTTTTTACTTTTCTTCTTGCTCTTGCTTTCCACAATTACATCACCGTTGGTGTAGCCTTAGGGATGATTTTAGTGGCTGCTTGCCCCGGAGGGAATATTTCCAACTTCATCAGCTCCTTAGCCAAAGGAAACGTAGAGCTTTCCATCAGCCTAACCGCCATCGCAACCATGATGGCCGTTGTTATGACTCCGTTTAATTTTGCTTTGTGGGGCGATTTATATATCAGCTATTTACAATCAACCGACTCAGAAAATCTGCTTCAACCCCTTAAGATTGATGCCTTTGAGATGTTTAAATCCGTTTTTATTTTATTGGGAATTCCAGTGATTCTTGGGATGATTTTCGCTTGGAAATTACCTAATATCACCGCAAAAATCATCAAACCCATCCGTACCATTTCCATTTTGGTTTTTATGGCTATTGTGGTTTTAGCCTTTGTGAAAAACTACGATTACTTTGTCAAGTTTATCTTTTACATTATGATTATCGTTCTGATTCATAATGCCTTAGCATTAACAA
Source organism: Bacteroidales bacterium (assembly GCA_016937295.1). GTDB lineage: Bacteria > Bacteroidota > Bacteroidia > Bacteroidales > UBA1556 > UBA6267. The sequence goes on along the minus strand of JAFGWF010000015.1, from coordinate 22,683 downwards.
CCGGATTTTCTTTAGCTTCCATTTTTAAGATCGACCGTTCCAATAGACGCACTATCACTATCGAAACAGGCATTCAAAATTCCGGTTTGGCTTTGGTTTTATTGTTCAACGAAAAAATATTCCCCGCCGATTTACCCATAGGAGGCATGCTATTTATTGCCGGCTGGTGGGGTATTTGGCACATGATTTCGGGCATCGGTTTAGCCGGACTTTGGTCAAAAATTCCTCTGAAAAAATTTTAACCAGTTATAGATGAGTCATCCCAAACCCATATTGCTTGTCTATGCTTCCATTGCTGAGACTTTTGGCATTTTTGACCTCTCCAAACATTCGATTATCCATGCGAATTTATACAAGATAAACGATAGCATTCATGTGCTGATTTCCGGAATAGGCATTCCTGAAACAACTTTCAATCTCACACAAATTCTATCGAAATTTGAATACCAATTTGTCCTTAATATTGGCTTAGCAGGTTCGTTCGATTCGGGTCTTGAATTAGGTCAAATTGTTGTTGTTCAAAGCGATACCTTTGGCGATTTGGGGTTGTCTTCAGAAAACGGATTCTTAACTCTTGCGGATATGAAATTGCAAACAGAAGAATCGAATATGCCTTTGGAAAACACCCTTGATTGGAATTCTTCTATTTTCGAACCAATAAAAAATCTCACAAAAGTGAATTCCGTTACCGTAAATTTACTTTTAACAGAGGACATTCAAATCCAAATACGCAAGGAGAAATTTAAGACTCAAATCGAAACTATGGAAGGTGCGGCGGTGTTTTTCGTTTGTAAAAAGATGAATTTACCCGCTGGCCAAATTAGAATAATTTCTAACCAAGTTGGTGAGCGTAACAAATCAAAATGGCTTTTAAAACCTGCTATTGTCAAGGTGAACTCTTTGGTAAACGAGCTTTTTCAAATAAGTCAAGACTAATTTTTCATCATTGGCAATTTAAAAAACCCTATTTAAATAATTGATTACCTATAATTTAGATAAACTATCATAGCGTAACCAGCAGCAAATTTTGTAATTAAAATCAATTTTTTAGCATTTTTATTTGGAATTATGGCTATTTAAGTATCTTTGTACTTCAATTAATACAATACTTTTTTATCAATCGCTTTATTTCACATTTTTATATTAATCAATCGATTATTAATCCTATTAAATTTAAGTTTTATGCAAGAGTACATTGATTTAATTCTAAAGATGCTGGTCGAATACGGACCAAAACTTTTAGGCGCCATAGTGGTGCTCATAATAGGTTTGTGGATTATCAAAATGATCAACAAATCTATCCGTAAGGTGATGCTGAAGAGCAAAATGGACGATTCTTTAGTTCCATTTTTATCCGGCATTATTGATGGCTTAATGAAAGCCTTGTTGATAATATCTGTAATGAGCATGGTTGGAATAGCCATGACGTCATTTGTTGCTATACTTGGAGCGGCTGGTTTAGCCGTTGGTATGGCTTTAAGCGGCACCCTGCAAAATTTTGCCGGTGGAGTTATGATTCTGATTTTCAAGCCATACAAAGCAGGTGATTTCATCGAAGCTCAAGGCTATACCGGAACGGTCAAAGAAATTCAGATTTTCAACACCATAATGGTAACCGTTGACAACCGGAAAATTATCATCCCCAACGGAGGATTGAGTGGCTCGTCGATGATAAACTATTCGGCAATGGAAACCCGTAGGGTTGATTTGACCTTTGGAGTCAGTTATAGCGACGACATTGAAAAATCGCGCCAGGTGATTTTAGACGAAATCAACAAATTACCATACATTTTGAATGAACCTGCACCATTTGTCCGCGTTTCTGCTCTTGCCGATAGTTCGGTCAATTTTGCTACTCGCGTTTGGGTAAATGCTGCCGACTACTGGACTTGCTATCACGACCTGCTCGAAAACGTCAAAAAAGCAATGGATGCCAACGGAATCAGCATACCTTTTCCACAAACAGACGTTCATGTTTACAATATGAAGTAATTTAATTCCCAATTTGTCTCTATTAAAGAATTACCTATGAAAAAGATTTTCGTACTCACACTAACCATTACATTCGCCATAACAGCTTTTGGACAAAAAGACACAAGTTATTGGAAAACCACCGGAATCTTTGGCGTAAAACTCTCCCAAGTTGCCTATAAAAACTGGTCAGCCGGTGGAGAGAATTCGCTAGCAGCAATTGGTAGTTTTCAATATCAAGCAACGTATCTCAAAGACCGCGTTTCGTGGGACAACCTGCTGCTTGCCGATTTAGGATTCTTAAAACAAGGAACCGACAGCCTACGAAAAACCGATGACCGTTTTGAATTTAACTCCAAATTTGGTTATGGTTTCAATAAGTCGAATCATTGGTTTTACTCGGCTTTAATCAATTTCAAGTCGCAATTTATGGACGGATACGATTTCACCAACGACACCCCGGCCTATATTTCCAATTTTATGGCTCCGGCCTATTTGAAATTAGCGCTCGGTATCGACTATCAGCAAGAAAGCAAATTCACGCTTTTTATGTCGCCGGCTACTGCCCGTTGGACCTTTGTCAACGACCAAACGCTCGCTGATGCAGGAAGTTACGGAGTGGAAGCTGCAGTGCTCGACACTGCCGGCACCATAATTACTCCCGGAAAAAATGTCCGTTTTGAGCTCGGTGCTTTCCTGCGCGCAGCTTATAGCCAAGATTTGATGGAAAATATCAACCTGCTCACTAAATTGGAACTGTACTCCAACTATCTCGATCGTCCACAAAATATCGACTTGGACTGGCAGGTGGTTTTCAATTTCAAAGTCAATAAGTATTTTACGGCTTCCATCTCCGGACATATCATCTACGACCACGACATCAAATTTGGCATCGACTCCAATAATGATGGCGCGGCTGACTATCAAGCCCCAAGAACACAGTTTAAAGAAGTTTTAGGAATTGGTTTTAATTACAAGTTTTAAGAGAAATATTTTTTATAAACGAAAGACAATCTGTTAGTTGCAGATTGTCTTTTTTTTGTTGAAGTTTTTATATTCAGGCAAAATTTAAGCATGCAATCCTCAGAAAATAAAAGTAATTTTCTTGAACAATTGGAGTTTAAAAACACCAAATCTTATATCCACCCTACAGCGAAGCCAACACTTTTCCCATCATTTCTTTTTTGCGGCGCGATACGGGAACATTTTCGCCATTTTTGAGGATAAGATAACCGCCATCGGATTTTACATACGTTTTGATATAACTCAAATTGACCAAATGCGACTTGTGCGTGCGAATGAAATCACTGCCCGAAAGTGAGCTTTCAATCTCTTTCAGCGTGCGCGAAATCATGATGGATTTTTGTCCTTCGATATAGATATGCGTATAGTAATCGTCTGCTTCACAACGGATTATATTTTTCACATCCACAATGTGCATTCCTTCGGATGTGGAAAGCACGATTTTTTGGAGCTTATCGTTGCTTTGCGTATTATGAATCAACACATCCATTTTTTGGTTCGTTTCGGGAATATCATCCTCTTCGATGGCACTTTTCGCTCGATCTACTGCGGCCTTAAGTTCCTCAATATCTATCGGTTTCAACAAATAATCTAATGCCGAAAATCGAATGGCATTGATGGCGTATTGGTCGTAGGCAGTAGTGAAAATCACATGAAAATTTCGGTTATTAATTTTACGAAGCAAGTCGAAGCCCGTGCCATCATTCATTTTTATATCCAAAAAAACTAAATTTGGTTTTAAGTTTTCTATGGCTTCTATTCCGGATTCAACGCCGTCCGCCTCACCTATTGTTGCTATTCGGCAGTATCGCACAAGCATTTCCTGTAATGTTTCGCGTGAATGCTTTTCATCATCAATGATGATGGAGTTTAGATGTTTATTCATTGTACGTTATTTTTAGCCTGACAACCAGACATGTTACTAATTTTCAAGTTCTTCTACTTTAATTCTAATTTCGACAATCGTTCCGATAGCATTTCCCATTTTATCCTTCAAATCAGTGACTTGATAGGAAGTGCTTTCGCCAGGCATTTTGTTGATCAGCTCAAGTCTTTTTCGAGTAATCAAAATACCGCTGGGCTTATGATTTTCGCTTTGCGAGGCTCCAAATTTTCGTCCCACTCCATTGTCAGAAATTCGAACTTTTAAATAGGATTTGTCCAACTCTAAATGCAATTCCAGAATGCCCTCTCGACTTTTCAAGGGAAGAAGTCCATGAATGATGGCATTCTCGACAAAAGGTTGAATAATCATTGGAGGAATGCCATAGAAATCCGTTTCAATTTTTGGGTCGATATGGATAAACCAGCTAAAACTTTTTTCCAACCGAAGGCGTTCCAGTTCCAAATATGCCTTGATTAGAGTGATTTCGTCGTCAATGCTGATAAAAGTTTCGCGAGAGTAGTTGAGCATCATTCGCATCAGTTTCGAAAACTTTGACAGGTAGTTTATCGACTGGTCAGTGTCGTTTTTGAGAATGAAATTTTGAATGGAATTAAGGGTGTTGAAAATAAAATGCGGATTCATTTGCAAGCGTAAAGCTTGTTTTTCTAACTCGAGAAGTTGGCGTTCCGTTTGGTGTTTTTTTCGGATAATATTAATGCGCCGCCATAAAATCAAGGAAAGAAAACCCAATAATAAAAGTGCAAGCGAAAACCTAACAATAAAAAGATTATACCAAGCCTTGTTCTTACTAAGTGTTAACTTAAACGAGGTAAGTGTCCAAATACCATAAGAATTCATGGCAATTATTTCGAACTCATATTTGCCAGGGGGCAATTTCGATAACGTAATTACAGGATAATGGGCTGATAACGTGCGCCACTCATTATAGAAACCTGAGATTCGATACTTATAAATGGTCTTAGCCGGATTGATATAATCAAGAATAGTAAGTCTAAATTCCAAATTATTTTGATTATGACTCAATTCAATCAAGTCGTTGTTATTGAGCACATAAGCTTCAATATTATCATTAATTTTAAACTCACTGATGCGTATTTCAGGTTCGAGATTATTCACTTTAAACTCACCGGGCATAAGCACATTGAAACCGAACATGCCACCAAAATACATGTTTCCAAATCTGTCTTTCAAGGCTGCTCCAAAATTAAACTCGTTGCTGGTCAGTCCATCGTTTGCCGTATAATTTACAAAACTTTTATTGCTTATATTAAACGCCGAAATGCCATAATTAGTTGATAACCAAAGATTACCCCTGCCATCGTCCAAAATATTATAAACGGTATTATCACTTAATCCATTATTGGTTGTAAAATGGGTTACCTCTCCTGTTATTGGATCCAAATGATTGAGTCCACCTCCGATAGTACCAATCCAATAGTTGAGAGCTGTGTCTTGATAAACACAAAATATACGGTTCGTGTTCAAACTTTTTGACTGCCCTAACTTTCTTTTAAAAACTTTAAACTTGTCTTTATCCGGCAAATACAAGTTCAGTCCATCAAAAGTTGAAACCCATAAATTTCCGGAACGGTCGAAATAGATATTATACACAACATTGCTGCTTAAGGAGGCTGTATCGCCTGGAATATTTCGAAACACTTTGGTTTTTCCGGTTAAAAAATTGGTTCGTTGAAGGCCGTTATGGGTTGCAAACCAATGATTGTTTCGCTTGTCTTCCAACACTTTCCACACTGTTTTGTCGGCTATAAATCGAGCGGCACTACTGTCGGGCGAAAAGATGTCAATTTCTCCCGTCTTAGTATTCAGTCGGTTGAGTCCGCTTTTGTAAGTACCAATCCAGATATAACCACGAGAATCTTTATACAGCGACCTTACCTGGTCGGAGGATAATCGGTAATTCGGTTTTCCCTTTGAGTCGATTACTGTAACCTTGTGTGATTGAGGATTATAAATGTTAACCCCTTTTTCTGTGCCAATCCAAAAATCGTCGCCATTTTCAAGAAACGACCAAATATGATTATCGTTTAAGCCATTAGAATTCCCTGATTTTTGGAATTTCTTGAAAATATTTGTTTCATTCACCAATTTGAAAACTCCACTATATGCCGAACCTAACCAAATAGTGCCATCGTTACTTTGTAAAATACTATAATAATAATCTTCATCAATTAATTTTCCGGAAACCTTATCACTATGAATAGGCAAAGCACTGACCGTTTGGGCAAATAAAATACTGTCCTTAAAATCATTGATTACCAAAAAGCTATTCCCCGAAGTGCCAACCCAAATATTGGAATCCTTGTCACGCATCATCGAAGTTACGATGGAGGATTGCAGCGAAAGTTCTAAACCGATAACTTGATATGAGATGCGCCTTGGCAGGGTTAAATCAATGATATTCAGCCCATTTTCAGTTCCGACAAACCAAATACCCTCATCAAATTTAAGCAAGGATAAAATAAGTGAGCTTGACAAAAAGGGCTGTTTAAAAACGCGACTGACTTGGTAGGTGTTTTTCTCAACAATCCAAAGTCCGAAATCTGTGGCTACAATCAATTGCTTGTCATTTAGAAAATCAATCGAACGAATTTGAGCGCTTTTGATGGCGGCAGGTAGCCGAACTGTTCGCAGTTTTACGCTATCGGTATGCAAATCAAGCGAGTATAATCCTTTTTGAGTTCCTATCCAAAGTTTCGATTTATCCGATTTCAGTGAAAAAATAGTGTCGCTGAGTTGCGGGTACTTAGTTTGATAATTTAAAAAATTAGTTACTTTTAAGTTTTTGGGATTCAGTCGGTTAAGCCCAACCTCTGTGCCAACCCAAATATTTCCATCGGAACCTTGCTCTAACGCATTAATCACCGAACTGCTCAAAGTCGGTCCGTAGGATTCCAACTCATTGAAGAGTGAAATAATATTTTGGCCATCATAACGATTCAGCCCCGACCAAGTGCCAAACCACATAAAACCATTTTGGTCTTGTAGGATGCATCTGACCGAATTTTGAGAAATACCTTTTTCCAACCGCTCCACCTCGGTGCTAAGTTTTTCGTAGCCAAACACAGGTAACTGCGCCATTAGTGATTTGCTAAATAGCACCGCAAGAAAAATAAAGAAAATTAGAAGCTTAATTCTCACGTGTTTCTAATCTTTATTTATAACTCTATCCTGCCTTTTTGCTTCTTTATGTCTGATTTTTTGTTGCTCCTTTTGGTTTTTCTTTGGTCGGTATTTACGTGCACAAGCCGGAGTAAAAACTATCCAAAAACTAAAAAAGAGTAAAAATGCCAGTTTAAAATAAGACCTTTTCATCTTGAAAGTGGTTTAAATATCGCATCAGCTAAAATAGATAAAAAACTATCACACAAACGATATAAGACAAGAAAATAAGGATTAGTTTTTTGATCCTTTACTCGAATTAACTCGTTTCTTGCCTTTAAACCAACGTTTTATAAAGAATTCTTTTTGATTGGTATTATGTCGTTGTGCTTTTCGATACTGCTTTTTCATCGCCTTTCGGGTCTTTTTGTCCTGTATGGAGGCATGACGCTTCACTGCTTCCTGATATTTTTGAAGTTTTTCTTTATCTTTCTCTCGCTGCTTTTGTTCCAACTCCCGCAAGTCGCGCCGCTGCTTATGTCTGACAGCCCATTTCTTACAACCGGTTGTGGTTGATAATAAAGCTATTATAAAAATGATTATTAATTTAGTCCGCATAAAAATTTATCTCAACGTTGGCTTAATAACGAGTTTCCATTAATGGTTATTGCAAAAGTTCTTTATTTTAAAAAACTATCTTTTCTTGTGCTTTTCTTTCTTCTTATCCATAAACTGTATTTCGGTGTCAGGCAGCCATTTTTTTAGATTCTTCTTTGTTTCCTTATCCAAAGTTGAATTTGGCAACTCCAAGTATTTCAAGTCACTAAGGTCTGATATTTCTTCCGAAACAAACTCAATAGGATTGTTGTACAAATAGAGCTCCTCTAAATTTTGAAGAAACCCAAAACTATCACCAATATCCGTTATTTCATTATTATTTAGGTTTAAAACCTCTAAAAACTCCAATTTTTTAAGCTCCGGAGATATGCGGGAGATTTTATTATTTTGCGCGTATAACTCTACCAAACTACTCAAACTTCCAATATTTTTGGGCAACTCACTGATGCCGGAGTTCGAAATATCTAACACCTCCAAACGGTAAAGCGGTTTCAAAACCGACATGAGTTCATCCACATTTAATTTTGGATTATCACTTACGTCAACCACTTTGAGTTGATTAAGCAACCCGATAGCAGCCGGTAACTTCCTGATGCTGTTATTGGTGAGAATCAGCTCCTCAAGAGTATTCACCTGACTCATATACTGGAAAGAAGTATCCCATTCCATTTTGGGATTAAAACTGAGATTCAAACTACGTAATTTTTGCACCCCATTTATCATCCAAGGAATGGTATCCAAATCACATTTACTAAGGTCTAAATGGGTTAAGCCTCGCATTTTTACTAAAACTTGAAACGTTTCTGCCATGTCTAATTTGCCCATTCCTGCCAAGCTCAACATAGTTAAAGATTCCATATTAACCATTGCTTTCGGCAGTTCGGAATATTTGTTATAACCGATGTATAATTCCTCGAGAGTGGTCAGTTGGGTAAGTTCTTCCGGAATTTGTTTCATATAGTTACTGTCGAGAGAAATTAACTGCAACTTTTTCAATTTAAACAAGTTAGGATGAATATTCACTAAATGATTATTGTCGAGATACAATATCTGAAGATTACGCAATCGGTTGATTGTGGGCGGTATTGCTGCCAATTCTTGACCTGATAAGTCTAAAATGTAAACCTCTCCGGGATTTTTTAAAGCTTTTTCCATATCCGTAAAAACGGCAGCTTCTTGCAATTCCTCTTCCGAAAGAAGTTGTTGACTAAACGCATTATCGACAGCAAAAACACTGGCAATAAGTAAAATAAGGATTAAAAGTTGTTTCATGATTTGTGTCTTAAAAAATTGCTCAAATTTAGGTTAAAAATGGATTACATTAAAGCAGCTTTTGGTGTATTCTTTATATGATTCAATTCTTTCGTAATATCTTTGTTCAAAACAACAAAAGAAAACAGTTTTTTTCTCTTTTCGGTAATGAACATCGAATAACCAAATAAGGTTTCATAATCTCCAACAAACTCTCCTTTCTTTTCTAATTGCTGAATATAATCGTTCACCGATTTTGATTCTACAATAATCACCTGATCCCCTTTGGCCACCACTGGGCTATGATTTCGTTCGGTGTCGTGCCGAAAACGCAAAATTCTGCGGCCATCATTGGTTATGCCGATAGTGCCAAATGTTAAACTTTTGCCAACCGCCGGTAAATTCATTATAGAGCGGTCAGTCGATAAAAATGGCTTGTCGTTTTTAATCATCAACTCACGAATGTCCTTTTTCAGACTGTTCGACTTTAACAGGACTTCCAATTCGGAGTCGTCAATTTGCCCATAAATCTTTTCCTCAAAAATTTCCTGTGCCAATCGCGCATTTGTTGCAAAATTATACCTGTTTTCGCGATAGCCTTTCACAGAGAACGTATAATAAGGTAAAATGCCAATCTTATTAAGCTCAGCCCTCAATTTTGCCACATGTCCTTTTCGTGAAACCGCAGTTGTAAAAACCGCCTGATTAGTAATCATCCAACCGGCGTTTAGTATCTTTTCGGAAGCTTTTTCGGCCTGTGGCGTAATTTCCATGGCAGTTATAAAATGTGTTTGAATTACAAAACGTTTCACTCCCAATTCGACTGCCCTATTTCGAAAATCAGCTAAGATTTCTACTAACTCATCGTCAATGCGTTGTGGAATATAAACCAGCATTCGCGTTCCAAGCCGGACTCTTTCGATAGGCGCATATTTTTTTCCCTGTGGTCTGAGCTCATTTTGCTGATTCTTTCGTTCAATCATGTGCAAAACTTCGTTCAGAATGATTCGAAGCGAATTGTTTGAACTCATCAACGAATCTCCACCGGTTATCAGAATATCCCTAAGTTGGGTATCGCTTTCAAAATAGTTGAGCAATTGACGCAGTTTAGTCACCCAATTACCTCGTGGACTCAACTTGTCCAAATTAAAGTTGAGATGACCTTTCTGAAAATCGTACATTCGTTGGCAACTGACGCATAACCCACCACAACTGCGCCCCATAGTATCCGGGATAAAAATCGCTGTTTCGGGGTAGCGCCTATGAATATTATGATCGTTTGGCAAAAACCACCCTGCCGCATTGGGTACTCTCGGCATTATTTGGTCTTCTTTTTCCCAGGCTACAATTCTCCCAAATTCATTAATCAAATCTTTATTGTAAAAAATATAATCCCGAATGGGCATGTCGGAGCCTATGAATTCTTCCACTCGATGCACATTCAACAGACTCAAATAATAAAAATTGATAAAAAAAGGCAATCCCTTTTTTGTAGCCTTTTCAAATATCTCTAACTTCCCTTCCGACAATGTGTTATCAAGAAAATAGTTTAACGTATTATAATCTCTGATAGCATAACGCAAATGAAATTGATGCTGATTCCACCATTTGTTAACTGTTTTTAGCTTCTCCTCAAAGGTGGCTTCCGGTGCGAAAAAAAACTTAGAGGAGGGTTTATAAAATCCGGTTTGGTGAAGCTCAACAAATTTTTGAATAATGCGGTTTTTATTTTCTTCCCGAATTTCAATTAGGTTTTTGTCTAATCCTGAAGGGTGATGTTCCATCCATTTAATCACATCTTCTTTAGAGGGTCTTCGGCGAGTCTTCGTTGATCGCGCTTGGCGAAAAAGGTGAACCATATCTAAAAAAAAGTCACGCTTTGCGCCACCAATTCCCTTGTTGTAAGCAAGCCAAAGCATCAGCATTGGGTCAGAAAGCGACTTTTTCTCGTCCATATTTAAATCTTCATAAAAAATTCCCGAAAATTTCAAATAATTACTCATCCTTATAATGGCGTAATCGGACCAAGTCAGTTTGCTGAAAAGTTCACGGGTTCTCTCTTTGCTTAAGTAATAATGCACTTGAGGACGCTTTCGGATATGTTTCCAAAGCAGCAGTTTTGCCGCCCTTTTTGCTAAATCAGGATTCCCCATCGAAATGATTCTTTTCAAAACCGGATTTTCGTTCAACAAAATCATTAATTGTCGTTTAGCTCGGGGAGAAATAGAATATTTGAGTAAATCCATGATAGTTTGTTTGAATGCAGTAAAAGGGCTGCGAATTTAGTAATTTTTTTTTAAACCGCCTTCAACCCGAGGTGAATCCGACACAAATCTCTTAAAAATCGTCAATAATAAACACTATAGATAATTGATTTACTGCATATTAATCAAAATATCAATATGGAATTGGTTTAACGTAAAAATAACTTGAAAACGGAGGAAATGGATTTGAGTTTGAATTTTTGCTCCCTTAAAATACCTCAGAAATATCTTGCTTCATCATGCAGTCGAAATGTTTTTTGGGGCATTGGGAATAGCCGATTTTGCTGCATGGGCGACAGGGTAAGTCCTTCACTTGGTGGAGAATATGAGTTAGTGCGTTTTGATTGCCATAAAATGGTGTCATGCCAAATTCTGGGATGGTATTTCCCCAAAAAGAATGAATATTTCGCTGATAGGCCGCCGCAATGTGCATAAGCCCGGTGTCGGCAGTAACTACAGTATGACATTGCGAAATAATGGCAGCCGACTCGTTGAGCTGAAGTGTTCCGGTGAAATTATACACCTTGCCCATGATTGATTCCTCAACTTGTTTCGCCTTTTCCACATCATCTTTTCCTCCTAAAAGAACCACCGGAAAGGGCGATTTTTTGGCCATTTCCACTAATAATCCTATTGGAATCTGCTTCGTAAAATGAGCACCTCCAATAACAAAAACATTATAGGCCGGTCCAATTTGATTCGCTATTTCAATTTGCCGACTGATTGCCGCTTTGCCACAAAAATAATCCAATCCTTCACCATCATAACTTACTTCAGCCATTGGCACCGCCTCGAAATACCTTTCCACAATGTGCTTTTGGGGCAAAATATTCACCTTCCAATTGACCATTAGCCATTTGTGAATATTCAATTTTGGAAAGCGATGCGTTTGGACCCGGAGCATAAAGCGTAGCCGCCATGAGCGCAAATTATTATGTAAGTCGATAATTAAATCGAACCTCTCTTCCTTTAACTCCTCTTTTATTTCGGTGATTTCTTTTTTGAAACTATGCACCTTAGTCAGGTATGGATTATGCTCAACAACCGGTAAAAATGCAAATTTGGTTACAAAATGAACCTCTGCTTCAAATGGTTTCTTAGCCAATGCTCTCACTATCGGGGTTGTGAGCACTATATCGCCAATACTGCTAAATCGAACAACTAAAATCTTCAAGGAGTATTATTTAAAAAAGTATCAGGCCGGTTAGTTCAAAAACCGGATGAGACTTGTACTAATCAGCCTGATAAACAATATTTTATTTAGATATGTAAGTATAAATGGTTTCCGAACCCACAATGTCTGATTTCAATTTCAAATCATCATTCTTGAGCATCAAAATAGTGAAAATCATCGAAGTTCCTACTGTTCCATTTGAAGTAAGCTTCAGTTTTTCTTTATCTTCAAAAAACTCCCAAGTTCCCAATTCTTTCTGACCATTTGATGTTAATTCAAAGGTCTCATCGTCTTTGATATTCAAAGTATAATCTTCTGGAAGCGTACTGGTATAATCCTGTCCTCCAACGGTATAACTCTGAATTACCCATTCATTCACTAAGCGGGCTTTTTTGGTGCGAAGACTCAATGAAGGGCCTTCTTCATACTTGCTGCAAGAGTTTAGCCCAAAACCTAAAACAGCAATTAACGAAAGTAAAATTAGCTTTTTCATATCTTTAAGAATTAATAAAGGTGAATAATGGAGCAAAATTATACTTAAAGTCTGTATTTTCCTAATTTTGCCGCATGAATTTTATCGATACCCATTGCCATTTATATCTCGAAGAGTTTAACCTCGATTTGGACGCAGTTGTTGCCCGTGCAAAAAAAGCAGGAATTAGCCGTTTTTTACTTCCAAACATCGACAGCCACTCTATTGAACCAATGCTTAAAGTTATGGAAAGCCATGCTGAATGCGTATTTCCAATGATAGGCCTTCATCCCACTTCGGTGAAAAACGACTATGAAAAGGAACTCTCCATTGTGGAATCTTGGCTCGAAAAAGCTCAATTTATTGCCATTGGCGAAATAGGAATTGACTTGTACTGGGATAAAACTTTTCTTAAAGAACAGCAATTGGCTTTAGATTATCAATTTCAATTGGCTTTGAAATACAATTTGCCGGTGGCAATTCACTCAAGAGATTCTTTTAATGAAATAATGGACGTCCTAAAACCCTATCAAGGTCGTGGATTGAAAGGTGTTTTCCACTGTTTTACAGGTGATTATCAACAAGCAAAGGCGATATTGGACTTTGGGTTTTATCTTGGAATTGGCGGAGTGGTAACTTTTAAAAACACGCAACTGAGAGAAGTTCTTAGCCAAATTCCTCTTGATAATATAGTTTTAGAAACCGATGCTCCTTATTTGGCACCGGTACCATATCGCGGCAAACGCAACGAAAGCTCCTACATCCCGATTATTGCCGAAAAATTGGCCGAAGTTTATCAAATCGAAGTAGAAAAAATTGCCAATCAGACTACATTAAACGCAACTAAACTATTCAATTTCAGAACCTAATGGAAACATCAATTTTAATCATATACACCGGTGGAACCATCGGAATGATGAAAGATCAAGAAACTGGAGTTTTAAAACCATTCAATTTTGATCATCTCTACACTTATATTCCGGCACTAAAAAATTTCAACTACCAGTTGGATTTTGTATGCTTCGACCCGCTTATCGACAGCAGTAATATGGCTCCTGAGCATTGGATACGTTTGACTGAGATAGTCCACGAGAATTACGAAAAATATGATGGTTTCGTCATTCTACACGGCAGCGACACCATGTCGTTCACTGCATCAGCGCTTAGTTTTATGCTCGAAAACCTCAACAAACCAGTCATCATCACCGGTTCGCAATTGCCTTTGGGAGAATTACGAACCGATGGCCGCGAAAACTTCATCACATCAGTCGAAATTGCAGCCGCAAAAATGGATGATACCCCAATTGTACCCGAAGTTACCATCTTTTTCGAAAATAAACTCTATCGTGGAAATCGTACTTTTAAGTTTAATGCTGAAAACTTTAACGCCTTTGTATCAGGAAATTATCCGGTCTTGGCAAATGCAGGAATTTATCTTAAATACCACCACGATTTGATTTTGAAACCAAATTTTAAGAAGCTGAAAATTCACACCAAGCTATCCGACGAAGTGGCGCTTCTAAAATTGTTTCCTGGAATGAGTCGAACATACATTCATAGTATTCTCTCTGCTCAGCCATTGCGTGCTGTGGTGATGGAAAGTTTTGGAAGTGGAAATGCAACTACTGCCAACTGGTTTTTAGAAAAGATAGAAAATGCTATTAATCAAGGTCTTATCGTTGTCAATACTACGCAATGTCTTGCCGGTTCGGTGGATATGGAAAAGTACGAAACCGGAAAAAAACTTAGCGACATTGGCGTAATAAGCGGAAAAGATATGACCTCAGCTGCCGCATTAGCAAAATTAATGGTTCTTCTGGGAGAATATTCAGATAATGAAACGGTTATAAAAAAATTTCAGAAACCTTGGTGCGGCGAGATGAGTGTTTAAAGATTTTCAGAAAAATTTAAAATATGAGAGTAATAATACAGCGCGTTGATTATGCAAAGGTCCGATTTCCAGACCATAAGGAACGGTCGATTGAAAAAGGATTGTTGATTCTTGCAGGCATTGAAGAGGCAGACAATGAAACAGATGCGGATTGGTTGGCAGCCAAAATTATTAACCTTCGCATTTTCAACGACCAAGATGGTGTGATGAATCTTTCTGTTCAGGAAATCGGCGGGCAGATTATGATTATTTCTCAATTTACACTTTTTGCTAAAACGAAAAAAGGAAACCGACCCTCCTATATTCGAGCCGCGACTCCCGAAAAAGCTATTCCACTTTACAACTATTTTGTGGAAACCATTCAAAAACAAACGTTTAAAAAAATAGTCACAGGGGAATTTGGTGCGCACATGGAAATTAGTTTGCTTAACAATGGTCCGGTAACTATAATTATTGATACCAAAAACAAGGAGTAAAAAGCGACTTAATCCGCTTAGAAGCTTCCAATTAATTCTACCTTTCAAGAAATTTATATGCACAACAATGAAACATCGTTAACATGAATCTGACTAAAAAAGAACAATGGATCAACAATATTCTGACCTTTATTCAGTACAGTATGCTGCTTGCTTTTGCATTGACAGGTAAATGGCTCGCAACTAATTTAGCATTATTATTAATACAAATTTTAGGACTATGGCTTGGGTTGTGGTCGATTATGGTGATGCAAAAAAGCAAACTTCACATCGCTCCCAGACCGAAAAACAACGCAATCCTAATTCAAAACGGACCATACAAATTAATACGTCATCCGATGTACGCCGCTATTTTGTTGACTTTTATTCCGCTTATCCTCGAAAATCCGGAGCCTATTCGGTTGATACTATTTCTGATTTTATTTACAAATCTTATCTTTAAACTGCATTTTGAAGAAGGCCTTTTAACCCGCTTTTTCGCGGATTATCTCAGTTACAAAAAGACTTCTTACCGACTAATCCCATGGATTTATTAACCAATAAAAAACCCGCTTTTGAGAGCTTTCAGCGGGTTTAATTATCGTGAGTATCACTTATCGAAGTATGGGTATTAGCAGCCTTTTACTCCTTTAAAGGAAAAATGTTTCGTTTGATTTGAAAAAACATGGTTGAAGTGAATCCTTTTAACACCTGCATAGAATATTCCTCTTACAATACGTTTTTATTTTTACCTTCGTAAAATCTAATTTTTTCATATTTCTATGCAATCATTTATCGAATTTCGACAAGGGAAAATCTTTTTTCGTGACGAAGGACACGGAAAACCGATAGTTCTAATTCATGGTTTTTTAGAAAACCTAAATATGTGGATTCCAATGGCTAAGACGCTAAGTCAATCGTTTAGGGTAATCACCATTGATTTGCCCGGGCATGGCCGCTCGGATGTTTTCGGAAAATATACTACCATGGATTTAATGGCCACGGCTGTTAATGAAGTTTTAGAAACCTTATCTATTTTCAAAGCAGTGGTAATTGGCCATAGCATGGGCGGATATGTTGCGCAAACCTTTGCCGAGCTTTATCCCGAAAAATTGGCCGGACTTGGATATTTTCACAGTCACGCTGCTGCCGACAGCCCGGAAGCAAAGATCAATAGAGGGCGAGCCATAAAAATCGTTGAAGAGAACCACGCCAATTTTATCTCCTCATTCATCCCCGATTTGTTTGCCCAAGAAAATAAAACCATCTATGCCAAAGAGATTGATTGGCTAAAAACTGAAGCTCAAAAGATGACCAAAGAAGGGATAATTTCGGCATTGCAAGCTATGAGAGAAAGACGCGATGGCACAAAACTGCTGGCACAATTGCATGTTCCTATAATGTTTATCATTGGTAAATCAGACCCCCGAATGAATCCCGAACTCATGAAACTACAAACTTGGCTGCCCAAAAAAAGTCATGTGTTATTGCTCGAAAATGTAGGCCACATGGGCTATTTAGAGAGCTTTGAGCCATGCACTACCTTTTTAAAAGGATTCGTTGAAGCCTGTTCTTCGTGAAGCGCTGAAACAGGTGAATATGAAAAAATATGATGACGATAAAAAATTGATTTAAAACCTTTTCAAATATTTTTATCTTCGCAACCTCGAAATCTCGAATATACTGAAATTATTTAAATTACACTATATCAATATTTTAAACTTATGAGCAAACAATCAACAGGTAAAATTTCCCAGATTATTGGCCCCGTTATAGACGTTTATTTTGAAAAAGAAAGCGATTTGCCCAATATTTATGATGCCTTAGAAGTGAAAAATCCTGCCGGACAGACCATTGTGATGGAAGTGCAACAAGATATTGGAGAAAATACGGTGCGGGCCATTGCGATGGACTCCACAGACGGACTTAGTCGTGGCGTAGAAGTAGTGGCAACCGGGAAAAAAATCAGCATGCCTGTTGGTGACCATATCAACGGACGTTTGTTCAACGTAGTTGGAGAAAGCATCGATGGTATTGGACCGGTTTCACGTGAGAAATCTTACGAAATTCATCGCGACCCTCCAAAATATGAACAGCTTTCCACCAGCCAAGAAATCCTTTATACCGGTATCAAAGTTATTGACTTAATTGAACCATACTCAAAAGGTGGAAAAATTGGACTTTTCGGCGGAGCGGGTGTTGGTAAAACCGTTATCATTCAAGAGCTTATCAACAATATCGCATTAAACTACAGCGGTCAATCCGTATTTGCAGGCGTAGGCGAACGCACTCGAGAAGGAAATGATTTGCTTCGTGAAATGATTGAAGCCAACATTATCAAATATGGTGATGCCTTTAAAGAAGACATGGAAAAAGGCGGCTGGGATTTAACAAAAGTGGATATGGAAGCTCTAAAGGATTCGCAACTTACCCTTACCTTTGGTCAGATGAACGAACCCCCCGGAGCTCGTGCCCGTGTTGCTCTCTCAGGTCTTACTTTAGCCGAATATTTCCGCGATGGTGACGAAAAATCCGGAGGTCGTGATATTCTCTTTTTCATCGACAATATTTTCCGTTTTACTCAAGCCGGTTCTGAAGTTTCTGCTTTGCTTGGTCGTATGCCATCGGCTGTGGGCTATCAACCTACATTGGCAACCGAAATGGGTATCATGCAAGAAAGAATCACCTCTACCAAGCGTGGCTCAATCACTTCGGTACAAGCTGTTTATGTTCCTGCCGACGACCTGACCGACCCTGCACCTGCAACCACTTTTGCTCACTTAGATGCCACTACCGTTCTAAGTCGTAAAATTGCTGAGTTGGGTATTTATCCCGCTGTTGACCCTCTTGACTCCACTTCGCGTATTCTTTCTCCTGATGTGGTTGGTGAAGAGCATTATGGTACAGCCCAACGAGTTAAAGAAATTCTACAAAGAAATAAAGAACTTCAAGACATTATTGCTATCCTCGGTATGGATGAACTTTCGGAAGAAGATAAATTAGTAGTACACCGTGCACGGCGCGTTCAGCGTTTCTTGTCTCAACCTTTCCACGTTGCCGAACAGTTCACCGGAATCCCGGGTTGCGTTGTTTCCATCGAAGACACCATCAAAGGATTCAATATGATTATGGATGGCGAAGTGGATCAATATCCTGAAGCTGCTTTCAACCTTGTTGGAACGATTGAGGAAGCCATTGAAAAAGGTAAGAAATTGCTTGAAGCCGTTAAATAAGTGAAACCATGATTGTTGAAATTATAAGCCCAGATAAAATTATCTACAACGGAAGCTGTAAAATAGTGCAGCTTCCGGGTGTTGATGGCTCCTTCGAAATATTGAATAATCACGCTCCTTTAATCTCGATTCTTGATAAAGGCCAAATACGGATTTTAGATGAGAAAGATCATGAATTGTTTTTTCCGGTAAAAGGTGGCGTTATTGAAGTTCTGAATAATACCGTGAAGATTCTGGCTGAATAAATTCGATTTACTATTTTTTTCCAACCAATCGGATGACTGAAGCTATTCCTTGATGATGGCTTCCTTCGTCTAAGCGAACCAAGGATTTCTCTATCTTTAATTCCTGAAGGGTTGAAAAATCATCGCGCAATTCTTCTTCCGAAAACAACAAATCGTAGTTACTTGGACCTCCACTTCTATAGTTCAATTGCTCCTTTGAGAAACCCTCAAGAAGGATGGTAGCACCGGGCTTTAAAAAACTCAACATTTTTTGATGATATTGTTTGCGATTTGGGGCATGAGCAAAAATGAGAACAGCTAAGTCGAATGCCTCCTTCGCATGTTCAAACTCTTCGTGAAAAGAAGTGAAATATTGAATCGACACTTCCTTTTGAAAAGCCAATGAAAGCGCCTTTCTTTTAGCAACACTGCTGCCATCGTAAGCCACCACATCCCAACCAAGAGTAGCCGCAAAAACAGCATTTCTCCCTTCACCTTCCGCCGGAAAAAGTGCTTTACCCACAAAATTCATTTGCTGAACATTATGCTTGAAAAATTCATTAGGCTCTGTTCCGTAAATGAAATCATTTCCGGCAAATCGCTCATCCCAAGGATTGCTTCTCATGGAACTCATAGTTAATTTGAAATTTATTAATAAACAAGCCGCAAAACTATTACAAAACGGCCTCTATCCGCATTAGCATGACAATCATCAGAATGTATTGAGCTGTCTGATTTTTTCTTCCCTAAAGTTTCGGCTTATAACGACTTCTTTTAAGAATTTTCTGGTAATCTTTTTCCATTAAAATCTCTTTTAAGGAAGCGTTCGTTTCATCTGCATATTTCTTGATTATCTGAAAACCTATATATTCATTAACTCGAGGTGGAGATTTTTTATTAAACATATCCGTAAAAGGACCATCCTGTGAAAATTTTCTCACCATATTTTTATCTGTGCTATAAAGCAATTGATTTTCAATAATATAGCTCCAAACATAAGCCTCATTAGATTCAATCCATTCCAACTGTTGTGACGAATATTTTAATAAAAGAGTATCCGGCAATTCCGGCATCATAGACTTTACAAAAAAACGTGTTTTTCCGGAGTGAATAATATTTTGCAACAGGTTGGCAGAGGAGTTTAAAGGTTCCATCAGTCCGGTAGCAAGTTCGGCCATGGCATCCGGAACAATCATCTGAGGTATTGCCCATCGAGTACGATACAAAGGAAACCCGCTTACCTTATATGCCTTATAATCAGCACCTAAATACATATCTAAACCAATCAGAATAGAGCCGCTGATAAATTTGACAGGATATTTGAAGTCCAAACCGGAAACATACGAAAATAGTTGAGGTGTGGGTAAATTTGGAAAATAGTATGCGAAATGATGAAGTGAATTATTCAATTGCATTTCGATTTCTTCCAGATTAGCATATTTCAAGGAGACGTCGGTGTACAATTCTTTCATATACGGATCAGAAAAAAAGGACTTAACGGCGAGTAAAGCCAACGTGTCCTCTACATCCCCTTCCAGAAAAACATGAAATCGTTCATGGTAAATCTTACAGAAGTATATAAAACTATCTTGAGGCAAAGTAAACATCACCTGCTCATAGCGATCGATAAAAGAATTGGGTTTAGGAACATTGGATAACTCAACATCGAATTGAGATTTATGCTCACAACTCCACGAGAAAAGGATACTAACAATGATGAAATATTTAAAAAAAACCTTCATACTCTACATATTTGAGGCAAAAATACGCTAAAAACTAAAGATAAACGTGTTAGAATTAAAATTGGATAAAAGGAAATAAGACAGGAATCAATGGATTTAATTGTAATTTTGCATGGCAAACTTATTAAACTTTTTAGGTAAAGATATAATTACATTGGGTTGATAATCATGGCGAAAATTGAAGACAAAAACAACGGAAGCAATAAAGTAGCAGTTATAACCGGCGCGAGCAGTGGTATTGGCAGTGCACTTGCGATTGAATTTGCCAAAAACAACTACAATATTGCCATTTGTGCCCGCCGAATCGGCAGATTAATGTCTTTAGGACGAGAGATAAATGAAACGTATAATGTCGATGTCTTTGTCAGTCAAAGCGATATATCATCAAAGCAAAGTTGCGAAAATTTCATTAACAAAACCATCGAACATTATGGTAAAATAGATGTGTTAGTAAATAATGCCGGAATAAGTCAACGAGCATTATTCAATGACTTAGATTTGGAAGATTTTCAAAAAATTATTGACACAAACTATTGGGGTACAGTTTATTGTACCAAGTTTGCTTTGCCTTATTTGTTAAAATCGAAGGGATCGGTCGTAGCAATTAGTTCTATTTCAGGATTCAGTCCACTACCTGGGCGAACCGGATATTGCTCGTCAAAATATGCAATTCATGGCTTTTTGGAAAGTCTTCGAATCGAAAACTTAAAAACCGGTTTGCATGTTATGATTGTTGCTCCCGGGTTTACAGCCAGCGAGATACGAGAAAAAGCAGTTGTTGCAGGAGGAAAAGAACAAGGAACAAGTCCAAGAGATGAAGCTAAAATGATGACTCCTGAACGCGTAGCTGAAAAAGTTTTACGAGGAATTCGAATCCGCAAACGCACCATAATTATGACCCCAATGGGAATTGCGGCAGTTTGGCTTACCCGACTTTTACCGGAATTGATGGATCGAATTATTTATTACCATCTGAAAAAGGAAGACAACGAAAATTATAAACTACTCAAATAACATAAATTATGGAAATAAAACTACTTGAAGGCTTCGATGAAATCACCTTCGGCACATCAATGGAATCTTTTATTGAAAAACTCGGGCAACCCGATCAACAAGAAATCATTAGTGACGATGAAGACCCCGTTACTACGGTTTTGCTTCAATACGACTCCTTGCAAACCTCTTTTTTCTTTGAAGGCAAAAATGAAAAGTATTATCTGAATAGCTGCGACTCAAATAATGAAGATTGCCAACTTTTTGGAAATACGATTTTTACAAAAAGCCCAAAAGAATTAATTGAATTATTTCAAAATATGGGCTTTGAAAAACACGAAACTGCTACAGAGGAATGGGGCGAAATGAGACTAAGTTTTGAAAATTCGATGGCAGATTTTTATTTTGAAAACAGAAAACTAATTTCAGTTATTTGGGGATATTAATCTGCATTTCATTGTGTTAACAAAATCCATAATGATTGTTTATGCAATTTTTTTCGTGCGTTTTAAACTTTTCAATGCAGTCTATGTCTATTGAACTCATATTGTTTTAATAATACATTAAACCATAATAATCTATGAAAACTCTTAAATTTCTAATTTTAACTTTGATGGTAGTAAGCATGACTTCCGCATTCAAAACTACCACAAGTAAAAAGGTTGCTGTTGCAGACGCAATTCTATCCAGTGAATGGATTGTTTACGAAACCATTGACAATGTGACGATTTCCTATAAAGTGGAAGATTGCACGGACGAAGTTAATGGTCTTTTCACTCAAGAACTCTTCTTAAAAGTAGAGAATAAAAACTCTAAAGATGTGCAACTTACCTTCAACACAGCTCTTTGGTTTAATAATCAAATGACCCATGACGGCACAAGTGACGAAACCAAAGTCAGTTTGAAAATCGCTGCCGGAAAAACTCTTTCCGGAAGTTGTAAAGAAAATCCTCAACTTAAAATCTTTATTGGATTCAATGACGAAGATAAATTGAACATCCCTCGCACCAGCCATTTTGAGTTAAAGGATATAAGTGTAAATTAAACTATTAAAATAAAATGCTATGAAAATATTTAGAAGAATTTTATTGACAGTAGTAGTTTTAACAATTACTTATTCTGCTAATAGTCAATGTTTTATCAAAGCAAATGCAAGCCCTACCACCATTTGTGCCGGTCAAGGTGTATTTCTTAAGTCCTTTGGTTCCTGTTCTTACCTGATGAATAATAATTTCAATAATCAGACATTAGGAGTCGGTTGGCAGTCAACTGCTGCTAATCCTGTATTTACCAATCCTTGTGGCCCAGGCCCAAATGCGTGGCACGCTTGGGTTGGAACTACTGC
>JAFGWF010000133.1 GCA_016937295.1 Bacteroidales bacterium | reverse complement strand
GTGTATGTTCCTAAACAGAAGCGCGTTGAAAAAGCCAGTCCTTTTCGAACTATTGCAAAGACTGTAAGTTGGCGCATTGTGGCCTCTGTTACCACCTTTATTGTTTTTTATTTTTCCACCGGAGAAAAAGTGGCTACGGCTGTAATTGGCGCTGCAGTTGGCGTTGAAGCAGTTACTAAAATGCTGATTTATTACGTTCACGAACGTTTGTGGGAAAATGTAAATTGGGGAAAATACTGGATGCGTTATGGACTGATTCGTAGAATAAAACTAAACTATATCTTGTGGAAAAGAAGACGTCTTGGTCGCCATAAAATAAAGAAATGATGTGATTATGAAGAAGATACTATTTGTTTGCATGGGCAATATCTGTCGTTCACCAATGGCAGAAGGAATCGTCAGAGATGTGTTTGAAAAAAATGGCATCGAAGCTGAATTGGATTCTGCGGGCACTATTTCGTTTCACAGTGGTGAATCGCCGGACTACCGTGCAATGGCGGAGCTGCGTAAGCATCAAATTGACATCTCACAACTCAAAGCCCGACAAATAAATCTTGCTGATTTTGAATACTTTGACCATATTTTTGTGATGGATCATAATAATTATGCCGAGGTGATGATGAAGTCCCCTGACGAGTTTAAACATAAAGTGGAAATGTTTATGAATCTGGCATATCCAGGTCAAAATATTCCTGTTCCTGATCCTTACTATGGTGGTGACAGCGGATTTGCCAACGTGTATAAAATGCTAAGCGAATCGGCTGAAGTACTTACTCATAACATTGTAAATCAATAATTTAATAGATATGAACGACATTATAGACTACAAAATTATCGGTGACGATATGCAAATCGTCGAAATCGAATTGGATCCGGGTGAAGGCGTGAGAGCAGAAGTTGGAACCATGATGTATATGACTCAAGGTATCGAAATGAATACCGGTACCGGAGGTGGCATTTTCAAAGGATTCAAAAGGATGCTCACCGGTGACGGCTTTTTCATCACTTCTTTTGTTCATGGTGGGCGCGGAAAAGGTCATGTTGCATTTGGGGCTCCCTATCCGGGAAAAATCAAACCCTTAGATTTGAGAGCCTTAGGCGGGGAATTTATCGTACAGCGAGATGGCTTTTTATGCGCAGCAAATGGAGTTGACATCGATATTGCATTCACCAAACGTTTGGGAGCAGGTTTCTTCGGTGGCGAAGGTTTTATCCTTCAACGTCTTACGGGTGACGGCTTAGCATTTATTCACGCAGGTGGCACTATTGTAGAAAAAGAGTTGGGTGTTGGGGAGCAACTCCGACTCGACACAGGTTGCTTAGTAGGACTTTCACCTTCAGTGGATTATGATATTAAGTTTGTTGGAGGTTTCACCAATGCTTTGTTTGGTGGCGAAGGGCTGTTTTTGGCTCATCTCACCGGCCCGGGAAAAGTGCTGATGCAAAGTTTACCATTTTCACGATTGGCAGACCGCATTGCAACAGCAACCATGCGCAATCGGGGCGAAAGCAAAGGAATAGGTGGTCTTGGCGGCGACATTTTAGGTGGAATCTTAGGCGGGGATAAACGTTTTTAATGAAATTCAGAAAAACCAAAAACTATATAAGCAGCGGCTCCGTTTCTAAACACATTTGGATTCGTTTTCGGAAGAATAAACTCGGCCTCATTGCCCTATCGTGGATTTTATTTTCCTCGATAATCAGCATTCTTGGCTATATAATTACTCCGGACTCATCCCCTTTTGCAAACAATCAAAATTTGGAATTAGCTGCTCAAAAGCCCGGTTTCTCTGTTCAAATTCTGATGATTCCATCAGAAAATCACTTGGAAAAAACCTCAGCCCTAAATGGAATGCTTCTCGGATTTAAATCGAGATTTGATGAGATTCCAATCCATTCATTTAAAACTGAAAATGACCAACTAATTTTCGAAAAATTCACCGGTTCAAAACCAAATGACGGCGAAATATTTACCTTAAACAAATCAGAATTCAGCGCAGAACCTACTGATAATAAAGCATATATAGTAAATCGCACTTATTCCTTGGGCACGGATAAATTTGGGCGTGATATGCTTAGTCAAATCATTATCGGAAGTCGAGTGAGTCTATCCGTAGGTTTCATCGCAGTGCTTATCAGTCTCCTTATCGGAATAAGTTTAGGATTAGTTTCAGGTTTCTATGGCGGCAAAACGGATCAGTTGATAATGTGGTTTATCAATGTTGTGTGGAGCATTCCTACTTTGCTGTTAGTCATAGCTTTAACTATGGCCTTAGGGCGGGGATTTTGGCAAGTTTTCATTGCAGTTGGCTTAACAATGTGGGTCGAAGTAGCCCGTGTGGTTCGCGGACAGGTGATGAGCATACGCAATAAGGAATTTGTAGAAGCTGGTATAGCCTTGGGTTATAGTAAGTTCAGGATATTATTTCGACATATTTTGCCAAATGTTACAAGTCCGTTGATTGTGATTTCTGCTGCCAATTTTGCCTCAGCAATTCTTGTGGAAGCCGGGCTGTCCTTTCTCGGGATTGGAGTACAGCCGCCCATCCCAAGTTGGGGAACGATGATAAAGGAACATTATGGCTATATTATCCTCGACAAAGCCTATCTGGCCTTGTTGCCGGGCTTTGCCATTATGTTGATGGTACTCGCTTTTATGTTGGTTGGCAATGCCTTGCGTGACGCGTTAGACGTGAAAATTGTGAAGGAATAATACGGCAGAAATGGAAGCGTAAAACTTTTCAAAAATCTCAAATTAGGATTGTAGTTGAGGAATGGGATGATGGATGGGGTTAATGGTAGTTCAAGTAATACGCTAAAAGGAATTAGCGCTTAGCTTTCATCAAAATATTGTTAATTGTTTTTCTTTCTTAGGCTTCATTTCATTTATGAAACTTTCCCACTGTGAAAGGTTAATCTCCAAACTATACTTGTCGTTTAAGAAAACTATTTGCTCTTCAATTTCATTTTTTGTGATTGACTTATAGATACTTAATAAATCCAATCGCATTAAAAGGTCTTTAGTAAATACTCTCTTAGCGTCAGGAAATGTAATTGATTTTAAAAACGCTTCTGCAATGTTGGAATTTAACAGAATAATAGCATAAACAGCAAACTCTATTTTGTCAAAACCAATAAAATAGCAAGTATCGTCAAGCATTACAGGTTTGTTGTTTTGCGGCAAAACCAATGTAAAATGATATGTTTTATATAAGCCGGAAATCGCAACTTTGTATGGTTTAAATGAATAATCACCGATTCCAAAAATCGAGAATTGCGGTTTTCCTTGATAAATGCTTGATTTTCTTGCTTGAAAATTAGAAATATTTTTCTTTAAGTATAAATAAGTTTCAGGGTACAAATGCTGAATATAAGATGTGTCTTGTCCAACTTTTGTTTGAGTAACAATAGTATGTTTTCTTGTGTTTTTTATTACGGTGTTTTTTAGGTCAGAACTTTTTAAAAAACCATAAACCAAATCTTCTTCGAGGTTTATTTCGTCTGCTTGTTTATTAACAAAATGCCCGTTAACTCTTTCTAATTCCATAATAGATGAACAATCATGCTTTATGCCCTGTCGCCACTCAAAAGGACATACTCCATCAATCTCTTTCGTTTTATTATAATCAGCAAGATTGGATACAAATTTTGAATTAAGCCATCCAAAACCCAATCTTTTCTCTAAACTATAAAAATCAAATTCATTGCATTCAGTACTTGGGTTTGAATTGAGTTGACCATAAAACAAAGACGCTTCAACGGAAACATTAAACTCCTTTTTACTATCGATGCTATACTTTTCAATTCCACCAATTCTATACTGCTTAACCTTTTGGTCAAAAACAATGTTTTTCGCAACTGTGTTTTTTACCAATAAAGCTAAATAACCATTATGTGTTTGAAAAGCGTCTAAAAGCATTAGAGTAATATATTCGGCAATATCAAAATTACCTTTCCCTGTCATTGCATCTAATCCGTTTTGATTCTTGAAATTGGACTTTTTGGGAAGGTTGGAAGAATTGAGACTGCCTAATTTTGAGTTTGTTACCCAAGGTGGATTTCCAATTATCAATAATTTTTCTGTTGGAAATTCTTTAGAAATATCATTAAAATCAAAATCAAAAATACTGCAATGTGTAATTGTAATATCCGGCTTCCGGCTGTCGGGATTTGAAAGAAAAAAATCAAGAATATTAAATTTCGTTTCCCAAATATAAGGTTTGTAAATTTCGATGCCAAATATTTTTTTTACTGCATTAAAATTTGAAAGCGTAGCAATTATAAAATTGCCTTTTCCGCATGTTGGCTCAATAATAATTTCAGGTGATATTTTCTTTTTTGCCAAATGTCTTGCAACCTGATTTGCTAAAGCTCTATTTGTTTGAAAATCGCCATATTCTGCTCGATCCGGCTCTTCAACTGTACTTAGGGCTTCAATAGAAACTGAGTCTTTCAACCTTTGAAAATCATCATCATTTTCAAAAAAAGTATTGATGCCGAAGGATTTAACCAACTTTTTATTGGCATTTTCAAAAGATGAAGTGTTGATTAAAAAGTCTTTTAAAAACGTGCAAACTTGCGATGAAATATTTGCTTCAAATATTTTCATTATTTCGCAACTTTATCAATTAATTTACTAATTCCTTGCACTGATTGGTCCAGTGCAACAACTCTTTGATATTGAAGTCGCCATTGCAATGCGTTTGAAATGGTCAAATATCCTTGAACCGGCGGTGTTGTAAGTATCTGTTTTGCTAACTGATTTAGGGTTATTTCATCAGCAGGTATATTTTTATCGTTGAGGTAAGCTACAATATCTTCAAGATTAGCCTTATCCTTAACCATTTCGCGCAAACGATAAGTAGTAGTATAATCAGCAGTCCGTTCTTTTGAAATGAACGAGCAACTAACAAAGTCAAGTTTCGCGGTTTTAGTATTGGGGTCATCAATTTTGTCATAAACAAAAACAAGCAGATTGTATCCAAGTCCGAAAATCTTTTGTTGAGCATTTTTAAACGGACAAGATGATTGAGGTTGTCTTATAGATGTTACTTTTATGTCTGTTAAAATATCGTCAGAAGGCAAGTCAATTCCAAGAGCTGAAGAACCGATTGTTGTTTTGTATTTAGCTTTTAATTGTTCCTGAAACTTATGTTCAATATGTGTTCCGACTGCTTTTCCGTCAGTTACCCCAAAAAGCATCTTATTCTGAATTTTCGATTCGGAGATACAAAAGGCTTTGGCTTCCGCTTTAAGTTTGGTAATGGTCAGTTTTTCATTCATTCTTATCCCTTAAATTTAATTTACAAAACTAATCTTTTTTTCTGTCTTATTGGTACTCTGTCATTTTTCTTAGCATGAATCATAGTGGTAAATTGTGTAGGTAATGGCAGATTGAGTTACTCTTTCCCACCAATCTTCCATCATCTTTGACACGAAAAGTGCCGCTTGAATACCGACTGTACAGGCAATTAACCAAACCTATTGTAGGCTTTGGCGCTTAGTATTCATCGGTTTCTACATATTCCCAAATCGCGTTTCCATTAGATAGTTTGTATGTCAATTTTATTCCTAATCGTTCTTCCAATCCTTCTTTCGAGTATTTCAAGAAATCTGGACTAATAGACTCTTCGTTAAGTTTTTCAATTAATTTTTCAATGATAAAATCCCTATAATCTTCATGTACTGTTTCGATATGCAACCTATACCAACGATATCTATCATTAACCAGTTGAAATGGTTTTTCAAAATTCGAATATACACCTTTTTCGTTAATGTCTAATCCTTCATCAGTTGGGTCAAACTCGCTATGGTTATATAAAAACCTTTCTTCCGTTTTACTTTTTTGCCGGTTAATGCAAATTCCACCACCTTCGCTTAATATTTCAAAAACTTTTTCTGTTATCATAATATTGCTTTTATTAAAGTTATCCAAGTCCATTATCTTTTTATGTGATTGCAAGTCTTGTTAATTTTCGCTATAAATTCTATTATTTCTTAATTATCAAAGAGTTAGGATGTATTATTTCCAATTGATTATTGTCAATTTTCACGTCTCATAATCCAGCAGTTACAAATCATTAATCTTCCACAAAAGTTCCAATTTGGCAATTTGATATTGAATTTGTCTCACAAAACCAAACCTTCTTTTATGATTCAAAATTAACTTTTCTGTTGGATTGTGGTAATATTTATTTCCATAGAAAATTTCATTAATTTGTTAACCCATCGAAAAATGGCAAATCAAGGATTCGATGAATTGAGCTTGGTTGAAATTTAGTTCACCGAACAAATAACGATTAGAAAGACTATATTTTTTGTTTAAGTTGAAGCATGCAATTTTAATTAATTCCCTGTTTTTAAATATTATATCCGTTTTTAAACTGGCGAAGCAAGTCATATCTTTAGTTTTTTCTCATATCCATTCTGAAATTAATTAG
>JAFGWF010000014.1 GCA_016937295.1 Bacteroidales bacterium | reverse complement strand
CAGCCCTTGTACCTGACTCAACGGGTGGTATTTTCAGTGGAATTGGCATCAATGGTTCAAACTTCGACCCAACTGTGGCCGGCGTTGGAACACACAACATCAAATACGTTTACACTACGGCTCACGGCTGTGTCGATTCTGTAATTCAATCCACAGTGGTTAATGGTTTACCAACAGTTATGGTAAGTGGATTGGCCGCACAATACTGTCAAAACGGATTAGCACTTGACACAGTGGTCGTTTCACCGGTTGGTGGAATAATTACCGGAGCTGTTAATGCGGCAAATGTGTTCGATCCTGCATTAGGACAGTTGGGAAATAACGACATCATTTATGACTTTACTGACATGAATGGTTGCGCTAATTCGGATACCATTTCTACAACCATTGTTGCAATTCCAACAATTGCACTGCCAACAGCTCAAACCGTTTGTGCTAACGACACGGTTACTTTAGACCCAGGTCAAAATATCAGTTTCGAGTATCTGTGGTCAACCGGCGACACCACTACTACTCTTGCAGTGGACAGCACCTACCAAGGCATTTCAACTGCAAACTACTCAGTAGTAGTTACTGACTTAACCACAACCTGTTCGGCTTACGACACAACAAGCATCACTTTTGAGGCTTATCCGGTTATCAATATTCCTGATACTATTAGCATCTGCGGTTATACCCCGATTGATGTTATTGCCGGAACAGATCCAAACATGGTTTACTTGTGGAGCACCGGAGCAACAACTGCTGCCCTGACTATCGACTCGTCAATGACCCAAGGTGGTTACTTTGGCTTTGACGTAACTGTAACCTCTCCTGCAGGTTGCTTTGAAACCAAAGCCTTCTGGGTAATTTTCCATCCGGAATCTTCGGTTGATTTAGGCAACGACACTTCGATCTGCATCAATAACACTATTACTTTAGATGCAGGCGCTGGATTCAACTATTTGTGGTCAACCAACGAAACAACTCAAACTATCACCATTGATGGAAGTATAGTTGGATTAGGATTACACAATTTCTCAGTTATTGTTGAGAAAAACGGTTGTTACAACACGGATGAAATCAACATCTTCGTTAATCCTTGCACCGGTATTGATAATTATGATGGAGAGCTTAACCTCAGCATCTATCCTAACCCGAACAATGGACAGTTTACTGTTGAAGTATTGAATAAGCAAGCAAGCAATTTCAACTTCAGAATTACTGACCTTGCAGGAAAAATCATTACCGAAGGAGTTATCAATCCTGACGGTCAAACGATTTACACGCACAACTTTGACTTAAGAACCTACTCCAAAGGCGTTTACATGCTGACAATCAGCAATGAGCAAATAATTAAAACAGAGCGTATTGTTATTCAATAAAGCAACTTAAGCCCTTTTTTAACCGACCTGTGTTTCACGGGCCGGTTTTTTTTATAATTGAATGTCGAATAGGTAGTAAGTCATTTTTTGATAATTTTGCATTCGTTCTAAACTTTTTGATTTTTTTTATATCCAACACGTCTAACCTGATTTCACCTAAGATACCGTTGAAATCATTTAAAACGAACTTAAACACACGCTATAACGAATGCAAGAGATTACAGATTCCGAAATAATCTTAATGGCAAAAGATGAGCGAAAAGCAAATGAGGCTCTTCGGTTGTTGATGCAAAAATATAAGGTTAGAATCTATAATCATATTCGCGGAATTTTAATTTCTCACGAAGACACCAATGATGTAACTCAGGATGTTTTTATTAAAGTTTGGCAAAATATTTCAACTTTTAGAGGAGACAGCTCCCTGTTTACTTGGATTTATCGAATAGCCACCAACGAATCGCTTAATTATATCCGGAAAAACAGAAAGAAAAAACTCTTCGCATCTGAAAACCAGGAACAATATCTACTCAATCTTTTATCGAACGAAACCTACCTAAGCAGCGATGAAATACAAATTAAACTGCAAAAAGCAATTATAAAACTCCCTGATCAACAGCGACTTATTTTTAATATGCGCTATTTTGACCATATAAAATTTAAAGAAATGGCTGACATTTTAAGCTTGTCGGAAGGAGGCGTTAAATCCAATTACCATATCGCCGAAAAGAAAATTAAAGAATTTTTAAAAGAACATTAAACCATTAAATTTTGATTACGTCAAAGAAACTTGTTAAAACGCTATGAGCAAAACTGATTTACATAAGGAAATAACTGATTTTCAAAATATTGGGAGGCCTTATACGACTCCTGATGGGTATTTTGATCAATTGGAACAATCTGTACTGAATCATATCAACACTCCCATTAAACCCATTTCAAAATTTGCAACCTATAGTCAGTTTCTAAAATATGCAGCAATCGTTACTGTTGGAATTTTTACAACTGTAATGCTTATAAAATATGCAACGAATCCTGATGAGCCCAAAATTGCTGAATCAACCCAAACACCGATTGAGAAAAACGATACCACTGACAATCAAGAGTTTAACACCAACTTACAGGATATCGCCAAGGAAAGCAAAAACGATAATGGGGAAACCATACCTCCTACAGAAGAAAGTAATCAAGATGACATAGAATCCGTCAATTACCAAAAAGAAATAACCCAACCAAATAAAACATCCTTAGCAGAATCGGATAATAACGATAAGCCTTCCAAGAATAATCACGAAATTATACAAAGAAAAGAAATTCCAATTCTGAATAATCCACAACACCCTAACATTCAAAATCATAACTTCAATAGCATTGCCCAAACCCCAACTATTGAAAAGATAACTAACCCGATATCAAAAGCGCGCACCTCCAAACCTGACAACACAAAATTAAT
>JAFGWF010000132.1 GCA_016937295.1 Bacteroidales bacterium | reverse complement strand
CGCTCATAACTCCATCAACGAAAGTTCCTCGATCTTTTATTTGACCGTTGTCGTACCACGACTCCCAAAGTCCTGTTTCCTGACCATTCTGATAGGAGCCTTGCTGAAGAACCTTACCATTTTCCCAATAGGTTATCCACATACCTTCTTTTATATCAGAAGAATAACTTCCTTTTTTCCACAAAGGTCCGGCCATATAATAATAAACCCATTCCCCTTCCATACGGCCTTTTCTAAATGCACCCATGCTTCCTATACGACTGTTTTCGTAGTAGAATTTCCAAACACTGTCCTGCAAATCATTAATACTATTGCCCTCCATTTCAAGATTTCCATTCGGGTAATACCAATGCGCATAACCATTCAAACTGTCGTTTGCATAAAACCCATCGAACTCCAACTGTCCAGATTCATAATAGCGCTTCGAGTCGCCGTTTCGCAAACCATCAAGATATTTAACTATTTCTTTTGTCGTGCCATTATCATAATACCAATTCCAAACACCTGATCGCTTACCTTTAACTACTTGACCTTCAGCTCCTATTTTACCATCAATATAGAATTCCTTATACAAACCGTCATTTCGCGGGTTAATTTTTTTCACTTGACCATTAATATAAAACTCTTTCCATGTTCCGGTTTCAACTCCGGCTGAGTAGTTACCTTCGTAAGTCAACTTGCCATTTTTATAAAAACCAACCCATAAACCCTCACGCAACTCGTTTTTCAATTGACCCTTTTCTTTTAATTCGCCGGTAGAAAACCAAGCTTGATAAAGACCATCAGGTAAGGAGTATTCCAATATTTTGGTTCCGTTTTCATCAAAATGCACTTGTTTGCCCTTAGGTTTTCCGGCTTGATAATCGATAACCGATTTTTTCTTACCGTTATAATAAAACTCCGTCCACTGTCCTTCCTTTTCCCCATTTTTCACGATGCCTTTAACCGTTAAAACTTTGTTTTCAAACCAAATTCTATACGGACCATTTTCATAATTGATTAAACTAAGGCTATCTCCGTTTGGGTAGAGATAAATCCATGTGCCTACTTTTTTTCCATTGGAGTAAGAGCCTTTTTCCATGGTTCGACCTGTTTCGTACCACGAAATAAAATCGCCATCCGGTATGGAATCCAAATAGGAAGATTGAGACAATCGTTTTCCACTTGGGTATTTGATTTCCTCAATGCGATGAGTTTGAGCCTGAGAAAAGGTCGTGAAAAAAGCTAATAAAGCAAAAACTGTTAACGAAACATGCTGCATATCCATTATTTATTTCGGTTGATAGAATAGTTTATAAGGTTAATAAAAGCTGTTTTTATTTCAGTATCAGGAAAATGATTAAGATCATCAAGTGCTTTTTGCAAATATTCCTGCATTTTTTGTTCGGCGTAGTCAATGCCTCCACTGAGCTTCACTTTGTCGATAATCGAGCGGCGAACGGCGGCATTTTGACTTCGGTACTTGATATTCATAATGATTTTGCGTCTTTCGAGAAAATCAGTTTGACTAAGCATATAAATCAGTGGGAGAGTCATTTTTTTCTCTTTCAGGTCGTTGCCAGTGGTTTTTCCGGTATTGCTTCCGGCATAATCAAGTAAGTCGTCCTTAATTTGAAAAGCGATGCCAATGTTTTCGCCCAGATTCCAAAAATGTGCAATAGTTTTCGAATCAGCTCCAACTGAGGCCACACCGGCTGCTGTTGCCGAGCCAATCAAAGAGGCTGTTTTTTGACGAATTATATCGAAATAAATTTCTTCACTGATATCAAGCCTCCGTGCCTTCTCAATTTGAAGCAACTCGCCCTCGCTCATTTGTCGGGTTGCTTTCGAGACAATCTCAAGCAACTGATATTCTTTGTGTTCGAGAGCCAAAATCATCCCTTTAGAAAGCAAAAAATCGCCAACAAGCACCGCAACTTTATTTTTCCATAAAGCATTAATTGTAAACACGTTACGGCGAAGACTGGCCTCATCCACCACATCATCGTGAACGAGTGTGGCAGTATGCAAAAGCTCAATCAAAGCGGCTGCACGGTAAGTAGAATCAGAGGCATCGGAAAGGAGTCGCGCGGATAGAAAAACAAATAAAGGGCGCATTTGCTTTCCCTTATTGCTAATCAGATAGCGTGTGATAATATTCAAAAGAGGCACTCTTGTTTTCATCACATCGGCAAATTCCTTCTGAAAGCGATCTAATTCAGTCCTTATCGGAATCTTAATCTCATCTATTCGTCCCATGGATTTGTTAATCAAAGTGGCGACAAATTTAAGTTAAAATCAGTTCCCAATATCTGATAACCTGCAATTAACTGACAACTATTGGCAACTTGACTGAGAAATATTTTATGTTTTTGATGAAACAAAAAAAAGAGGAAGGTTTTCACCCTCCTCTAATTAAAAATAATTCTCTGGAATATTAGAATTACTTCTTGATAGTCAATTTTTTAACTGTACGTTGAGTTCCAACTTCGATATTAACGAAATAAACTCCGCTTTCGAGGTTAGAAATATCGATGTTAGAAGTTGTAGCATTTATTTCAGAAACTAAAACCTCTTGTCCAACAACATTCACAATGGAAACACGGTCGATTTTTTGAGTGCCATTAACGTTCAATACATTGGATGCCGGATTTGGATACATGTTGAATTGTGCTGTGTTTGAAGCATTTTCGATGCTGGCAGGAATGAAATTTGGTCCTTCCACTTTATCTAATTTCATATAAAACCAATCGGTGCAATCGAAATGGTTAAAAGAAACATAAATGGTGGTGCCGGCATAGGCGTTCAATGATACTACTTGTTGTGTCCAATTAGTATCCGTAATAGTTTTTACATACAAAGTATCGGTAAAATCAGCGGCATTTGTACCAGTTTTACTAACCAATACCTGAAACTTATCTGATGGATAATCAGGGTCTTGAGCGGCATACCAGAAAGAAATATTGTCGCCAGCAACCGGAAGTAAAGCAGGAGTAATCAAGTGGTTGTTTGGTGTTAATGCACCGCCCGCTGAAGTCCAACTTGCAGAAGTAGCTGAGTTTAAACCATCAGCCGCAGAGCCAACATCGTATTGAAAGAAATTATCACCGTCACCATCATGGTCAACCAATGTCCAACCTGCAGGGGGGAAAGTAGCTCCCTCAAAACTTTCGTCAAGAGTTGCTTTGGTTGATGTAACGGTTGCCGGATTTGTTTTATAAACTACAGTTGTTGGGTCTTGGCCGCGAAAAGCAGTTGCTCCCATTTCCTGTTGTGTTTGATATTGAGCTAAAAGAGTGCCTGAAGCCCAAACTGCTAAAAAGAAAAGTACAAGTTTTTTCATAAAAATAGGTTTTAATTAAACAAAAGTTATTCGTGTTATGAATTTAACTTTGCTAAAGTATTACTTTTATCTAAACATGAAAGAAAAAAAACGGTAAAACATCTATTTAGATTCATTTTAAATTGTACTTTTGCATTTCTAAAGTTTGAAACCTTATAATATGATTTTTAATAAAGACATTAAAATGGCCGATGTGATTTTGAGCAATCACCATCTGCTTTCTGTTTTTACCAGATTTGGGATTAATTTAGGATTTGGCGACAAAACTAT
This sequence comes from Bacteroidales bacterium, assembly GCA_016937295.1. Taxonomy (GTDB): domain Bacteria; phylum Bacteroidota; class Bacteroidia; order Bacteroidales; family UBA1556; genus UBA6267. Next base: position 7,630 of record JAFGWF010000132.1, on the reverse strand, counting down.
TGAGGAAGTTTGCAATGAAAATAGAGTGAATGCGGATTTTTTTTTAGAAATCGTAAATGCTTTCAACGAACCGGAATATCATCCTGAGAACCATCTTCAAATGTTTCCGTTAAGCCTGATAATTACCTACTTAAAAAACACCCATAGCTATTATTTAAATCGAAAGATACCTGAAATTCAAGCTCTTATAACAACCCTTTTAGAAGAAAATAAAGACAAACGAATCAAGGAATTAACCCTAATAAATAATTTTTTCAGAGAATATCATCAACATCTAAAACTTCATATTGAGCGAGAAGAAAAAGTGGTTTATCCCTATATTCTCAAACTTGAGCAATATACCAACAATCCACAATCCTTAGCTGATGACGAGATAAACGAATTAAGAAGCTATGCCATAGGACGTTATGTTGAGGAGCATGATGATATTGAGGAAAGTCTTTTAGATTTAAAAACCTTAATGATTAAATATTTACCGCCATTAAAGAACAATATTCTTTGTTATAAAATACTCGGGCAGCTTGGACATCTCGAAAAAGACATCAACGACCATTCAAATTTGGAAAACAGAATTTTGATACCGAGAGTGCAGTTTATGGAAACCAAATTGAACTAAGAATATGTCGCAAAGAAATTTCGTAATCGCTTCACATTCTTTCCTGATAAATAAAGGATTGAGCAGTCTTATTAGAGAATTCCGTAATCATTGCGTTTGCGAAATTATTGAGAGCATCGAGGCATTAGAGGAATCATTGAGAACGCACCAACCCAATTTTTTACTTATCTCCACTGAATTCCTCAAAGACATTAATCCAATACAATTCAATAACTTATATAAATTAAGCCCTACAACAGAGATAATTCAGATAAGTAAAAATAGCGAAACCGTCCCGAATTATCCGACAATCTCTATTCATTGGAGCAGGAAAGAAATCATGCACTTTTTCTTGAATCTTCAACACCGAGTATCCGAATTAGAGGCACTGGTCAATAGCGAACTCAGCGAACGTGAAAAAGTGATACTTTCGCATGTGGCAACAGGAAAAACAAATAAGGAAATTGCTGATTTTGAAAATATTAGCATTCACACTGTGATAACTCACAGGAAAAATATTACCGCAAAATTGGGCATCAAATCCATCAGCGGACTCACTGTTTATGCTATCTTCAACGGACTGATTGCCATGGAAGATGTAGAATAATTTCTTCCAGTTGACAAAATTCTCCAAAAAAGCTCTTATTGATTATTCCCCTTCAAAACAATATCTTAAGATCTAAAACCCGCCATCGAAACGACCATAGATAATTGTAAATCGTTATGAGATTTAACATTAAGTTATCATTTAAAAAAGCACTCCATTCTATTTTTGCACCTATGAGAAAGATAGTGTATTTATTTATAGTTATAACTTTGATTTCCTGCACAAAAGACAGAGAAATTGATGATAGTCAGAATGTTCCAGACACAAACCCTTCGGAAATTAAGGCCGGTAGTTTATTTATAAACGAGTTTGTTGCCAAGGGAAGCACCAATGCCAACGAAAATGGAACGTATGAAGATTGGATAGAAATTTATAATCCAAACAATTATGATTTAAACATGGCCGGTGGTCATTGGTTTGTCACGGATGACTTATCCGATCCTGCCAAATTTGAGCTGCCGCCAATGACCTTATCATCAAAGGGGTTTGTGCTTATTTGGTGCGATGACCAAACCGGAAACGATATTCATACAGATTTCAAACTGAGTAGTGGCGGCGAATCCATCGGCATTTTTTATAAAGATTCAACCAACCAATATGTTACGGTCGATAGTTTGAATTTTGGCCCTCAGAATGATGGCGTTAGCAAAGGCCGTTTCCCTGACGGAAGCACCACTTGGCAGTATTTTAACATTCCAACACCAGGAAAATCAAATAATTAATACTTATGAAAATATTTTTAATCCTCGCTTTAATGCTGTGGACATTATTTTCTCCGAAGGAGAAATACTTAGTTCCCCAAAACACCTTTCAAATAAAAGTACCCGAACCTAGTGGCATCACATATAATCCCGATGCAGACGTTTTCTATATTATTGGCGATAATGGTACTCTTTTTCAGACAGATAAAACCGGAAACATAATAAAAAAGTCGCCTGAGCGCGGCATGGACTTCGAGGGAATCTTATATTCCGACAGCTTTATTTATGTATCGGAAGAAATGAATCGAAATGTGATAAAATTCGATCTAAATCTCAAGAGCAAAGCAACTTATACCATAAATTATTCAGGTGGAAGAAACAAAGGGTTTGAATCCATAACTCGTAATCCCAAGAATGGAAATTTCGTCATGGCAACAGAAAAAGACCCTGTCTTGATTTATGAGTTCGACAAAGATTTCAATCAGTTGAACAAGCAAAAATTTGAAGGAGTTTCGGATATATCCGCATTAACATTTTTCAAAAACGATTTATTTATCTTAAGTGATGAGGATAATGTGATACTTCAATTAAATGCAGAAACCTTTGAAATCAAAAACAAGTTCCCTCTGAAAATTATAAATCCCGAAGGACTTTGCTTCGATACAAAAGGCAATATGTATGTAATCAGTGATGGAATGGCAAAGTTATTCGTATTTTCAAATCCCACAAATTTATGAAAAAAGCACTACTGGTTTGGCTCTGTGTAATGAGTCTCGGAATTGTAAAAACTCAAGCACAAGTAACCATCGGGAATGGACATCATGTTCTTGAAATCACCGGTCTTATCAGTCCGTACTATGGTCACCGCTGGCTCGATGACGATTTAAACGCGGAGGATGCCATGGATTTCAAGAAAAACCGATTCAAACTCAAAGATGCCATTATTGAATTTGAAGGAAGAATTGGAAACGACTACGAGTATGAATTACAATTTGACATTGCCGACTTTGCCTCAGGCAGAATAGACCCCGAAGATCCCGGTCTGATGGACGCCTACATTTTATATAAAGGTCTGAATTTCATCGACATAAAGTTCGGTTATACGAAACTGCCTTATTCGCGTAGCAGTTTAGTTCCCAACAAATATGTTTCCGTATTTAATCGGGCTGAACTTGTTCGTGGCGATTTCTTCTCAAGACGTGATGTTGGAATTACGCTTCAACGTTCGTTTTGGCATCAACGCATTAACGCATATTTGGGAACTTACACCGGCATGGGCAGCCGAACCTTAGACGGAAATAACGATGCAAGCGGCAATCTTGAATACTTAAGTAGAGTGGATATTTCGTATCCCGCTAATTACAAGTACCGCGATATTGATGATACTCATGTGCCAATCCCCATGTTTTCGTTTGGTGCCAACGCCCGATTTGCAGAAAAAAGAACCACTACGGGCAGCGATTATTTTATGCAAACCATCGACGGGAAAAAATATACCTACGGCTTAGACTTTTCCGCTCAGTATATGGGTTTTTCGACGCAATTTGAAATACATCAAATGAGATTGGAACCTAATACTCCTGAAAAACTTTTAGGTTATAAAACCGATTATGTGCTTGCAGGAGGCTGGTTTGGGCAGATGAATTATCATAGCAAAAAACTCCATAGTATATTTACCGTTCGTTTTGAAGAGTTTAATCAAAATGATTTACAACCGGGTGTAACTCAAATATTTTCAGGAGCTTATGCTTATATGTTAAATGGTTTTAATTCCATGATTCGACTACAATTTAACCATATTGTTGAGGAAGAAATCTTGCCTTATAACGATGGATTCAAATGGACCGATGAATTTAAAATAGGATGGATATTAACTTTTAAATAGATTTAGATATGAATAGAATTATTTTTACATTTTGTTTGTCATTTTTAGTTTTAAGCAACCTGAATGCACAAATTTTCATCAATGAATTTATGGCCGATAATGATGCCATAATTATGGACGAATCAGGTGCTTATGAAGATTGGATTGAGGTTTACAATTCGGGAAACAGTGTTGTTGACATAGGAGGTTATTTCGTTTCGGATGATAATTCCAATTTTTTCAAATTTCAAATACCAACCGGAGATACAGCCACCATTATTCAACCCGGCGGATTTTTAATTCTTTGGGCTGATGATGATGTTAGCGATGGTGCATTACATCTTGGAATAAAACTCAGTAAAGACGGAGAGAGAATTATACTGTCGGCTGCCGATAGCAGCATGGTTGACTCCATAAGTTTTGGGGCTCAAACCACCGATATTTCTTATGGCCGAGTTACCGATGGTGCGTCCAATTGGACCAGTTTTGCTATACCAACCCCAAATGCGTCAAACCAATCGGTTTCGATTGCAGACATAAATGTTGCCTCAACCATACAAATGTATCCTAACCCAAATAATGGCGACAAAGTATATTTTAGCCAGAATGCTGATATTGAGATATTTGATTTAAATGGAAAGAGAATTAAAACGGCCAATAACACCAACGAAATCAGTATTGCTGATTTAAAAAGCGGCGTATATTATATTCGTTTTAATGGCCAATTTGTACAGAAATTAATGGTTAAATAACCAGTCCTTAATAAAAAAGGAAAAGCGGCATCTGTTGGGATTCCGCTTTTTTTTATGGTTATGACTTATGAAACAGGACGGAAATTCAGTTTTCGGTAAACCTCCCAAATCAGAATTCCGGCGGCAATGCTGATATTCAAGGAATGCTTGGAACCAAATTGAGGAATCTCTATGGAGCCATCAACTAAGGCAAGCACCTCATCCCCAACACCTTTCACTTCATTTCCAAAAATAAGTGCCAAGGGAATACTATTGTCCACTTTAAAGTCTTGAAGCCAGATTTTTTCATTCGTTTGTTCCACCGCAAAAACCTTTATCCCTTTGTTTATCAACGCTTTGACAGCTTCTTCGGTGCTAGTTTGATAGCTCCATTTAACGGATTCGGTTGCACCTAAAGCCGTCTTTTGAATTTCCTTATGAGGAGGTGTTGCGGTGATGCCGCATAAAATAATTTCTTCAACTAAAAAAGCATCGGCAGTGCGAAAAATACTTCCCACATTGCTCAGGCTCCTGATATTATCCAACACAATGGTTAAAGGTGTTTTACTCGTAAGTTTAAAATCGTCAGTACTCAAACGATTCAACTCTTCCATCGACAATTTGCGCATATTTCCATGAATTTAAGTGGGCAAAAATAGAAAACTTAGGGCAGTTGATTGGACTCAAAATTCAATATGTATATTTATGCATCTTATAAAACTTGAAGTTTGCGTAAAAAATTACCACAGAATTTCATTTTCACCCGCTAAATATATTTTTAAAAAAAAGAAAACCGATTTTTTGTGAAAAGAAGAAAAAACTTTATAGCTTTGTGCGAAGTAAGTGAAGCCAACGACATAATAATTTTGTAACAATATGAAATACAGAATATTAAATGGATTTACAAAATACTTCAATAATCAATATTAAACCTTAATAGGGTTTTGATTGCGAAATATCAACCGTAATAAGGAAAATAAATACTGAATTAATTTTTTGGGATAAAAACAAGAAAACTGGAATACAATGAATAAACTTGCAGTTGTAGCATTTGGCGGAAATGCGCTTTTACGAAGTGGGCAAAAGGGCACAATAGATGAACAGGAGCGTAATGTTTATGAGAGCTGTAAAGCTTTAGTGAATTTAATACGTCAAGGAAAAGATTTAGTGATAGCACATGGCAACGGACCGCAAGTGGGCAATGTACTTTTGCAACATGAAGCGGGAAGCAAGACCTTTGGCATTCCAAAAATGCCGATGGATGTATGTGTTGCCGAAACTCAAGGTTCGATAGGATATCTCATTGAGCAGCAGATGCGAAATGTGCTTCGCGAAGAAGGAATTGAAAAAAACATCATCACACTTATCACCCAAGTTGTGGTGGACAAGAACGATGAGGCTTTTCTAAAACCTACCAAACCGGTAGGACCTTATTATTCTGAGGCTGAGGCTTATAGCATGGAACAAGAGCGCGGCTGGCAGTTTAAGAAGGATCCGGCAGGGCGCGGCTGGCGCAGAGTTGTTGCCTCACCAAAGCCAATTGAAGTTTTGAACAAAATAATTGTGGAAGCGTTGGCACGCGCCGGAAATATTGTGGTTACCGTTGGTGGTGGCGGTATTCCGGTATATTTTCAGGAAAATGGGAATTTAATGGGAATTGACGCCGTGATTGACAAGGATTTAGCCTCAGCAAAATTGGCCGAATTCATAAAGGCGGACGAGTTTTACATTCTTACCGATGTGCCCAATGTTTTCATCAATTTCAATACGCACAATCAGGAAAAATTGGAACATGTGACCATTGATAAAATCACGCAATACCTTGAAGAAGGGCAATTTACCGAAGGCTCAATGGCTCCAAAAATTCGCGCCGGAATCGCCTTTGCCCGTCAAGGCGGAAGCACAACAATTACCGAAACAACCCTTTTAGGAACAAATCATATAGGAACTATTATTCATCAATAAATTAATAAGGAGACAAATTATGGCATTTAATTTAAGAAATCGGAATTTTCTAAAGCTGTTGGATTTTACTCCGGCAGAGATAAAATTTTTGTTAGACCTTTCTGCTGATTTGAAAAAAGCAAAATACAGCGGCACAGAACAACAAAGATTAAAAAACAAAAACATTGCTTTGATTTTCGAAAAAGCATCAACTCGCACCCGTTGCGCATTTGAAGTAGCTGTGCATGATCAAGGCGGAAATGTAACTTATTTAGGGCCAAGTGGTTCGCAAATTGGAAACAAAGAATCGATGAAGGACACAGCCCGCGTTTTAGGACGTATGTACGATGGTATCGAATATCGCGGATACGGTCAGGACATTGTTGAGGAGTTAGGAAAATATGCCGGTGTACCGGTTTGGAATGGCCTTACCAACGAGTTTCATCCAACACAAATCTTAGCCGACTTCCTCACCATGATGGAGCATAGCGACAAGCCTTTACACCAGGTAAGCTTTGCCTATCTCGGCGATGCACGAAACAACATGGGTAATAGCTTGATGATTGGCGCAGCAAAAATGGGAATGGATTTTCGCGCCGTTGCTCCAAAAGAAGTGCAGCCTACCGATGAGCTTGTAGCAATTGCTCGCGAAATAGCAGCCCAAACCGGCGCCAAAATTACCGTTACCGACAACGTGGAAGAAGGCGTGAAAGGTTGTGATTTTCTTTATACCGATGTGTGGGTAAGCATGGGCGAACCGGATGAAGTTTGGGAAAAACGCATCAACCTGCTGAAACCTTACCAAGTTAACAAAGCAGCAATGGAAGCCACAGGAAATCCAAACGTAAAATTCATGCACTGCCTGCCTGCATTCCACAACAGAGAAACCAAAGTTGGAGAGCAGATATATCAAAAATTTGGGATTGAATCCATGGAAGTTACCGAAGAGGTTTTCGAGTCGGAAGCATCTATCGTTTTTGACGAAGCCGAAAACCGATTGCATACCATCAAAGCGGTGATGGTGGCAACTTTAGGTTGTTAGAATTCCTAACTAAAAAGCCGGCTAAAAGGTTCGGTGGAAAAATCTTCAACTTTCCCGTACCCATTAGCCGGTTTGTTTTTGAATCAACTTGAAAAAACCATGAAACTAAAATTAATCTTCGTTGGAAAAACAGATGAAGACTGGCT
>JAFGWF010000131.1 GCA_016937295.1 Bacteroidales bacterium | reverse complement strand
GCAAATTTATTTACGTCAAAAGACTTTCGAGATCGAAATGAAAGTTTTATATGCTCATATTTTTCTTTGAACAAGACCGCCAATTCAACGCCGGCAATGGAAAGAGCATAATTGACAACACCTTCCAAATCGCCCTCACTGACATTAAACCGTTTCATATCCTTATTAGTCACCCAAATATAAGCCACAAGCCCTGACTTAATGACCACCAATTTTTCGCTGATGCAAAAACCCAGAAAACGAAGTCTGTTTTCTTTAAAATTATTATAAACCAAGTCATGTATCTCTTTGACTTTCAGATTTCCCAACTCTATCAATTGCGCTGAAGAGGTAAACACTTCAGGTCGGTCGGCACTATGGGCGTAGGAGCCGGTGTCGGTCATTATGCCAACAAAAAGCGGCTGAGCTATATCGTTGTCGATTAGATGCAACCAACCGGATTGCTGAATAAGATGAAAAATCAGCTCAGAGGTGCTGGAGGATTCTACAAAACTAAATAATAAATCAAAAAAGTCCTCATCAGGAGAGATATGGTGGTCTATCATCAATTTTGGACCCGAAAAAGCATCCAAATGAGGAGATAATTTGCTTGTGCGATGCGTAGCATTAAAATCGACACACAGCAAAATATCCGATTGATTAAGTGTTTCAACGGTCAAATCGGGATTTTTGGAAAAGTCGATAATTTCGGTAATACCATGAAGAAAAGTCAAAAATTCCGGCACTTCATCAGGCACAATAACTGTCGTTTTCTTATCTAATTTTCTCAGTAAAAAGCTCATAGCCAATGCGGAGCCAATGGTGTCACCATCGGGATTGGTATGTGAAACTATTGCAATCGAATTTGCATTATGCAAAAATTGCTTGAGCTGATTTATCTTGTTTTCGGGTATTTGTATCATTCTACAAAAGTAGAAATATTTACTCAAATTCACCCTAAGGGAATCACTCATCTAACGAATGTCCGCGATACATTTTTCCTGCGCGATGAAACTGAGGCTTCTCTTGAGTCTCATAATATTTTTTCATTAATCCTACCCGTTCTAAAATCTTAATTATCTGCAACTTAAATCCTTCATCGTCTTCAATTTTTACTGCGTTTTTTCGAGTATAGAAATTTCCGTAATTTTTCACATTCGACCAACCACTCATCTGCGATTCACCACCATCATAACTCATAACTAAAGCTAACTGTTCCTGATGGTAAATGGGAAATACCACATAAAGTAACCCAAGAAGCCAATCCATAATACCATTTGCCTGATTGGCAGCATTTTGAACCAAGTCATTAGCCTTAGTGGAAATTCTGTTGACAAAATGATCCCCATCAGCCTCATAAGCTAAATCGAAATAATAAGTCTGATTTTCCACCTCAACCCCAAAGAAGGACGATATTAAGCAAAACAACCTATCCTGAATTTTAATTTGATTTTCCATAAAAAAATTGTATTAAGCATGAATAAAAACTGCGGCAAAACTATCAACACAAAACACTAATTACAAGGCATTTAAGTAATATTTTAACACTTAAGTCAACTTTTAAGCAATGAATTATTACTTAATTATTTTCTGTGAAACTTAATCATTTTAACATTTTGCTTAATTATTTTGTATAAATGGCTTAATTATATTCTATCTTTGTGGCTCATATTTCCCGAAATTTTGACGGTCAAGTAATGGAAAATCAGTCACATCAGGTCAAAGAAGCCAATTATATCTTGCAAAATCTGACAGGACTGATTCCGAATTTCGAGAAAGCGATAGTTTTATTTCAAACCTACGAACTTAAAGGCTTAATAAAAACCCGTCTTCATCAACAAGCTACGGCATTAACTTTTGCAACCGACTTTGAATACCATCAAACCCTCAGGTTTATCGAACAAAAGCAAATTTCGCAGTGGGTTGATGAAAAATCGCTCCCGTTTGTCGAAGCAAAGCACATACAGGCACAGAAAGAAGTGTTTAGCGAAGCGGAGAACTCCGTATTAGTTGTTCGACAAAAAGGAGGAAGCAAACATGAAAATTTAACCTTTCTACTATTTTTCAATCCGGATTCGACCAATTTTGGCCTTTCAAAAAAAGGAGATATTTTAACAACCACATCTAAAAGCATTGTGGAGCAAATCATTATTAATCAAATACATATATCGCAAAAAATCTTTAGAGACCTATTTTCGGAAAGAGAAAAGTTTAAGATTTACATAAATCAGTTGAAGGAAAATTTAGAATTTCAATCCAATAAGAACAACCAATCAGAAACGAAAATTCTTAGTCTCAAAACGGAGGTTATAAATTATCTTCTATCAAAATTTTCTAAAGCCAAAGGCGTTGATATAGTGATAAATGAGTCGGCATGGCCTATAATTCATAATTCGGAATTGGATCTTCACAATATGGAAAATTGGCTTCAGGATGCCGTTGATTTTGCACTTTTTACCGATTTTGAATCCCAACCGGTTTTGATTTTAGACCAGTGGCATTTCAAGCAAAATGTGATTGAGAATATAAAAAGGGATGAAAATTCCACAGAAGTAGAAACCCGATATGTAAAAACCTATAATTTCTTGGACAAGTTGGAATCGGCAGCCTTAAAAGTCGTTTCACAGCGAATGAAACTCACGGGATCGACTGTGGGACAAGCATTTGACACGCCCATCAGTGCTCCGGCAATTACAGATGCTTTGAGAAAACATCAACAAAAAATCAACAAGCTCTTGCAGGAATATCCAAGCCGTTGGACTCTGATACGCAGCGAGTTTCGCCCTGTAGTCAATGTGATTCAGAACCGTCAAAATGATGACGAGCAAATAGCTTCGTAATAAAATCAGCGAACCATCATATCTTTTTATATTTTAGCCAATTACTAAATTTTTATCATGGAATTAAATCTGAATAAACCTATTGTATTTATCGACCTGGAAACCACAGGGTTAAATATTGCCACCGATCGAATAATTGAACTTGCAGCCATTAAAATCGAACCTAATGGCGTAAAAACACAACTTGTAGAGATTGTAAATCCAGAGCGAACAATTCTACCTGAGTCAACGGCTTTTCATGGATTTAGAGATGAGGATGTAAAAGACAAGCCCACATTTAAAGAAATAGCGGTGAAAGTTTCAAATTTCATAAAAGGTTGTGATTTAGCAGGATACAATAGCAACAAATTTGATATTCCCTTATTAGCTGAAGAATTTCTTCGTGCAGGAGTTGATTTTGACATGAAAAACCGCAACCTGATAGATGTGCAAAACATTTTTTACCGAATGGAGCAGCGCACACTAAAAGCGGCATACAGGTTTTATTGCAACAAAGATTTAGTCAATGCCCACTCAGCCTTAGCAGATATTGAAGCCACTTACGAAATTCTGAAAGCGCAACTTACTAAATATGATGGAGCAGATTTTGAGGATTTATTTGGAAAAGTGTCCAAGCCAATTGTAAACGATATGAAAAAGATTGCTGATTTTACTAATTTTCATAAAAACGCCGATTTAGCCGGACAAATTATTTTTAACGAAAAGGGCGAGGAAGTTTTTAATTTTGGTAAATATAAAGGCAAATCAGTGGAGAAAACCTTTGAAAAAGAGCCCCCATATTTCGATTGGATAATGAATGCCGATTTTCCACTTTATACTAAGAAGGTTATTCAACAAATACGACTTCGAAAACTTAATACTAAATAGCTAAATTAGAAGCACTTGAGTCGATTAGTCAGACGGAAAATTATGCCTGTTTTAATGGTTGTTATTATTACCGTAACAGCCTCAGTAGTTGCATATTTTTCGTGGCGTCATATCGACAAAATCCGGTATTTGATTCATAAAATCGAATATCGACTAAAGCCATCAAAATTTCCGAACTATAGTGAAAGGGTAAATTTCGACATTTATGGAATTGATGTTTCTCATCATAACGATGTGATTGATTGGCAATTAGTAAGAGAAAAAGGACGAATTAATCAGAAGCCAATAAGTTTTGTTTTTATTAAAGCCACCGAGGGAAAAAGTTTCCTTGACAAGCGTTATAAGAAAAACATTTTGGAAGCTCGTAAAAACGGGTTTATTGTTGGAGTTTACCATTTCTACCGACCGGAAGTAAATAGTTTTGAGCAGTTTACAAATTTCAAAACCAATGTTTCACTAAAAACCGGCGATTTGGCTCCGGTATTAGATGTAGAAATTCGAGGAAACTTACCATTTTCAAGATATATCGAAGGCATTAAAAACATGCTTGAATTAATGGAAAATCATTATGGGATAAAGCCAATATTATACACCTCACCGAGCTTCTACGCCTCCTTTATGCAATATCCCGAGTTGAAAAAATATCCATTATGGATTGCTTCCTACACCCATGGAGCGGTTCGACAATTCAATGAAATTCAAGCCTTTCACCAATATTCGGATAGAGGAAAAGTTGCCGGAATCAAAACCAAAGTCGATTTGAATGGATTTAAAGGTGATAAGCTGAAACTCCAGAAATACCTTTTGAAGTAAAATTATGGACTTGACAACTATAAAATCCAATTTTGTGACTAAAACTATTATTCATCATTTTTTGTTTGTGTAATGATGAAATTACTATTTTTACCACTGAAAACTATACGTTTAGAAGACCTTGAAACAGAATTTAAATACAGTTTAAACATTAATTAATCTTGTCATGAAAATTATTTGTATTGGCAGAAATTATAGCGACCATGCCAAAGAATTAAAAAACGAGGTTCCAACCAAACCTCTCTGGTTTATGAAACCTGATAGTGCTTTGTTACTGAAAAACAAGCCGTTGTACTATCCGGAATTCACTAAGGACCTTCATTACGAAACCGAATTGGTTTTCAGGATACATAAAGCCGGAAAATATATTGAAGAGAAATATGCCGATAAATATTACGATGCCATAGCCATAGGATTCGATTTCACAGCGAGGGATTTGCAGGCCGAAGCACAGAAAAAGGGCACGCCGTGGGAAATTGCCAAGGCTTTTGACAGCTCGGCAGCTCTTAGCGAATTTATTCCGATTGAGGAGTTTCGCGACCTTAACGACATCAATTTCAGCATGAAGCGAAATGGAATGATGGTGCAAAAAGGAAACAGTTCGGAAATGATTTTCAGCATCGAAAAAATCATCAGCTATGTAAGCCGATTTGTTACTTTAAAAATAGGTGATCTGATTTATACCGGAACGCCTGCAGGGGTTGGTCCAGTGGAAATTGGCGATTTTCTTGAAGCCTATATCGAAGGAAAACTCCTGTTAAAAACGGAGATTAAGTAAGATTGAAGGAAACCATTTCGCGCGACCTTCGCAAACTAATCCAAACAAACCACAAATAATGCTCTGAAATCTCAGGGCATTTTTATATTTTTGCCAACCTTAAACAACGATTATGGCAAGGATATTAGTTATTGATGATGAAGCACCAATTCGGCGAACTCTAAAAGAAATTTTGGAATATGAAAAATACCAGATAAGTGTTGCTGCTGATGGACGCGAAGGATTAGAACTTATTGAAAATGAGAAATTTGACCTAATCTTATGCGACATAAAAATGCCACGGATTGATGGATTAGAAGTATTGAAAAAGGCCTTGGAAATTACGGATAGTCCGATAGTTATGATTTCAGGGCATGGCAATATCGACACTGCGGTTGAAAGCATTAAATTAGGAGCCTTCGATTTTATCACTAAACCACTGGATTTGAATAGATTGCTCATCACAATCCGGAATGCTATGGACAAGTCGAGGTTGATAACTGAAACGAGAGTTTTAAAGAAAAAGGTCAGTCAGAAATACGAAATGGTTGGAGATTCGGCAGAGATGCACCAGATTAAGTTGCTCATCGAAAAGGTGGCTCCCACAAATGCTCGAGTGTTGATAACAGGAGAAAATGGGACGGGAAAGGAGCTTGTTGCGCATTGGTTGCATCAAAAAAGTGAGCGGTCTTCATCGCCATTTATCGAAGTAAACTGTGCTGCTATTCCATCCGAACTTATTGAATCAGAACTATTTGGTCACGAGAAAGGCAGCTTCACATCAGCCATCAAGCAGCGAAAAGGCGACTTTGAGCAGGCTCATGGAGGCACCATTTTTTTAGACGAAATTGGCGACATGAGTTTATCCGCGCAAGCTAAAGTGCTTCGTGCCTTGCAAGAAAATAAAATAACCCGCATTGGTGGTGAAAAAGAAATACCGATTGATGTGAGGGTGATTGCCGCAACGAACAAAAACCTAAAAGAGGAAATAACACAAGGCCGTTTTCGGGAAGATTTGTATCATCGCATTAGTGTTATCCCAATTCACGTACCGCCTCTTCGCGAACGCAAAGACGACATCGAACTGCTTGCTAAATATTTTTTGGAACTTTTTGCTCAAGAAAATGGCAAACCACTGATTCCCATAAATATAGAAGCACTTGAAGCACTAAAAGCCATGCCATGGACCGGCAATATTCGCGAATTGAAAAATGTTATGGAAAGACTTTCCATTCTTTGCGAAGGAGGAATTAAAAAAGAATGTATTGATAATTATGTAAAACCACTGATACATTTTTAATGGAAACTACTTCGCAAAAAGCCACCTATTCAATAGCTTTAAGGATTTTTCATTGGCTCAATGCAACGACCATTTTATTTATCCTTCTGACAGTGTTCACAAGAAAAGAATGGTTGGAGAAGTTTAAAATCCGAGATATTATTTTAGATTTCGCAAATCGCAACGATTTGATAATAAGCACTGAACAGGCATATCAATTAGCCAAGCTTATCAGAAATGAAATATGGAATTTTCATTATACATTAGGAATCTTTTTGGCGATTCTGTTTCTTTATCGTTTAATTCTTCTGTTGACCAACGATGGGAGACGAGTTTTTAAAGAAGGATTTTCAGTTTTCAGAAAGTCTAAGAGTAGCAAATCAGGAATCAAATTTATGTACATCGTTTTTTATATTGCTCTTTTAATTTCCATAGTCACAGGTTTAATGATGTATTTTAATGACTTTTTCGGCATTACCAAAGAAACCAAAAATGCTTTGGAGGCCCTTCATGTTGGCATAGTAACTATCGTAATTTATTTTGTTCCGTTACACCTCATCGGAGTAGTTTTAGCCGAATTAGGCAATGAAAAAGGCATAGTCTCAAAAATGATTAATGGAGGGAAAGAAAATAAAACCCAATAGCTACTTTTTTTTTATATATTTACCGCCAAATTGTAAACTTCGGTAAAACTCAATTATCATGCGACATTATTTAATTTTTATTACATTATTTTATTCTTTTTTGGTTGCCAACGGCCAAATACATACCGCTTGGGACGAGGCCTACGGTGGAAGTGCTGACGATGAGGCTAATAATATCGTGATTCTTTCTGATGGCAATATTCTGATTGCCGGCTACACCGAATCACAGGGTGAGGGCAAGAAAGATGGTTACTTAATGAAGTTGAATCGGGAAGGCGAACTGATTTGGGAAACGACTTACGGTGGAGCAAAAGATGACATTCTTTTTGATGTATTAGAGTTGAATAACAACAAGTTAGCTGCTGTAGGTTACACCGAATCTCAAGGAGCCGGAGGTCGTGATTATTGGCTGATAGTTACGGATAAGGATGGCACTTTGCTTTGGGAAAAGACTTATGGTGGTCAAAAGGACGATGAAGCCATTCAGGTGAATATGGCCAAGGATGGCAAATTGGTCATTACCGGAAACACCAAATCAAGAGGTGCAGGAAGTTATGATATTTGGTCGATAAAAATTGATCAAGACGGACATGGAAAAGATTTAGGCAAAGAATTATGGAAACGAAATGTGGGCGGAAATAGTGCCGATTTTGCAGGAGAAGTGATTGAGAACAAAGCCGATAGCATGCAAGTGATTGTAGGCACTACCACAAGTTTTGGCGCAGGGTCCGGTGATGTTTTCGTAATTAAACTATCCGATGATGTGGGGCAAATGAAGGGAAAGAAAACCTTAGGAGGCAAATTGTATGATTACGGTTATGGGGTTCAAATAACGACTGAAAAAGGCTATTTTATTGTAGGTGCCAGTTTGACCAATAGCAACGGACTGCTTGACGGATGGGCAATAAGAATCAATCACGAATTCGATTCCTATTTTGTAAAAAATATTGGTGGAAAAAAGGATGATGCTTTTAAGTCGGTAGTTCAACACAACGAGCATTTTTTAATTGCAGGACATACCGAAAGTGAAGGTGAAGGCAAGGCGGATGGTTGGTTAGTTATGTTGGATAAAAATGGAATCGAACTACTAAACAAAACCATTGGCGAATCCGGCAACGACCAATTTATCAAGATAATCAATTCACCCACAGAAGATTACTATCTGTGTGGTACTACCGATTCCAAAGGAGAAGGCAAAAAGGACATTTGGGTAGTGAAAATAAAAATAGATAAATAATGTGGATTTATATTTCAATAAGCTTTTTTATAGGCGCAGCACTTGCCTCCCTTTATTTTTTCGGACAGGTTAAGATAAAAAATAGTACAGTCGAGCAACTCAACACACGAATTGCCGACATGGAAAAAGAAGTGATTCATCGCGATAAATTGTTGGATGAAAGCCGAATAGCATTTTCCAACATAGAAAAGAAAGCGGAGCAAAAGGAAGCATGGTTTATGGAGAAACAACAAAGTATTGAAGCCAAGCTAATGGATAGAGACCAGAAAATTGAATCGCTAAATGAACAAAAAGCTGCAATTGAAAAAAACTATCTTCGGGATAAAATTCAATTAGAATCGCAGTTGGAACAACTAAAAACACAGCTTGACGACAGTAAACAATTATTAAAAGATCAAACGGAGAAATTCAGTCGTATTGAGGAGCAATTTAAAACTGAGTTTAAAAATATGGCTCAGGAGATTTTGGAAGAAAAAACCAAAAAATTCACTGAATCCGGAAAAAAAGACCTCAATGAAATCATCATTCCCCTGCAACAAAAACTATTAGATTTTAGCAAACAAGTGAAGGATTCTTATGAAAATGAGAGTCGGGAACGATTTAATCTAAAGGAAGAGATAAAGCGGCTTAACGAAATGAATATCAAGCTTTCGGATCAAGCCACTAATCTTGCCACCGCCCTCAAAGGCGACAGCAAAACCCAGGGAGATTGGGGGGAAATGATTTTGGAAAATATGCTATCGGATTCAGGGCTAACCTTAGGACGAGAGTATTTTAAGCAGGAGGTTGTCAAAGATGAAGATGGTAGGATTTTACGTCCGGACATCATTGTTAAATATCCTGACAACCGGTTTATAATTATCGACAGCAAGGTAAGTTTAAGAGCTTATGAAGCTTATGTTGCAGCCACGAATGTGGAGGAAAAGAAACAATTTCAGAGGCAACATGTGAAAGCGGTATCTGACCGAATAGCCGAGTTAAGCAGTAAGAATTACCAGGATCAATTTGAGGGCAGTCCTGATTTTGTGATGATGTTTATGCCCATCGAGCCGGCATTTATGGTAGCTGTTCAGTCGGAGCCAACTTTATGGAATCGCGCTTATGAAAAGCGAGTTATTTTGATGAGTCCCACCAATTTGATTGCGGCGTTGAAGATGATTAGTGAGCTTTGGAAGCACGATGCCCAGAACAAAAATACGATTGCTATTTCGGACGCTGCCGCTGCTCTTTACGACAAATTTGTTGGTTTCTATGCCGATTTGGACGAGATTTCAAAATCTATGGATAAAGTATCGACTCAATTTCAATCGGCTAAAGGGAAACTTTATACTGGCAAAGGAAGTCTTGTGAGCCGCGTGGAAAATTTGAAAAAATTGGGTATCAAGACTAAAAAGGAATTAGATGTCAAGCTCTTAGAATCAGAAATGGAGGATAATGATGAGTAGGTTAATCAACAACAAGATAGCTTTTACGCTTAGCCTGTTGACTTTGGTCATAGGCTGTTCAACCTATAAAAATTTGGATAAAGAAGATCTGTCTCAGTTGTATTCTCTTGATAACTCACTGACTGCCAAATACAAGGTTTATCATGAAGATTCTGTAAAAACCATAGTTTACTATCAATTCAATTTCTCCGAATTTAAATATATTCCTAAGAAGGATTCTTCGGTTTTTTATGCAAAATACCAACTAAAATATCAACTCTTTACCGATTTCAAAGCCACACAACTAATTGATAGTGCATCGGTTATATTTATCGATTCTATGAATTACAAGAAAAATAACAGCTCGTTGGGATATTTTGAAATTGAAGTTCCGAAACATGCCAAATACACCTTACGAATTGAGCTACAAGACCTTAACGCGAAATCAGAGATAGTTACCATCATTGAAATTGACAAAACAACCAAACAGAATCGCCAAAACTTTTTGTTGATTGCTGCTGATAATCTCCCCGAGATGAATCCTTCGATTTCGAAAAAGACACCATATAGAATCACGCATAATAACAAAACGGTTAAGCAACTAACTGTCAGACACTATGGAAGTTTTCTTAAACCTGCCGAACCACCAATGAACGATGGAGAGGCCAAAAAAACCACCAAGCTCAAAGCTGATACGACTTTTGTACTCAATCTCAATGACGGATTATCCGAACCTGTTTTATTTAATAAACAAGGCATCTACCACATTACCATTGACAGCAGCTCTATTGGTTATTCGGTGATGGTTTTCACCGAAGGCTACCCATGGGTTTCAACGCCGATGCAAATGGCTGCACCAATGCGCTATATCACTTCAAATCAAGAATATGCAGAGCTGATAAAGTCTGAGGACAAAACCAAGTCGGTTGGCGAATTATGGCTTAAATTATCCGGCACTCAGGCAAGAGCAGACGCTATGTTTCAAATCTATTTCAACCGTGTACAAGAAGCCAATATGCTTTTCAACTCCGACAGAGAAGGCTGGCTCACCGATCGCGGAATGATTTTCATCGTTTTTGGGCCGCCGGATAAAGTATTCAGAAACAACTATATAGAAACGTGGATTTATGGCGGACTAAGTGGAAGAAATACCATCAGTTTTAATTTTTATCAAGGCGAAAACCCATTTACCGAGAATGATTATCGTTTAGACAGAACACCTTCGTACATAAATATTTGGAACTCAGCGATTGAATTTTGGAGAAGGTAATTGAGAGAAAATAACGATTTGAGTTGTAAAAACGGGAAGGAAACATCAATAAATGTCTTAGCAAACTAAACAATCAAAAGCATGAAATTTTCAAACGAAAAGTCTGTAGAAAAAAATATGATTTACGGCATACATCCTGTGATGGAAGCTTTGAGGTCAGGAAAGGAATTTGATAAAATACTGTTGCAAAAAGGAGCCTCCTCTCCCCTTTTCAAAGAGCTTTTTCAGGAGATTAGAAATCAGAACTGTCATTTTCAGTTTGTGCCGGAGCCCAAGCTCAATTCCCTCACAAAAGGAAACCATCAGGGCGTGGTTGGATTGGCAAGTTTAGTAAGTTATGTAACTATAGATGAGGTAATTACACGAAGTTATGAATCCGGAAAAATCCCTTTAGTAGTAATTCTTGATAAGGTAACAGACGTAAGGAATATGGGAGCAATTGCCCGAACAGCCGAGTGTGCAGGTGCCGATGCCATTGTTTTTCCGGTGCAAAACTCCGCACCAATCAGTGGCGATGCTATTAAAAGTTCGGCAGGTGCATTGCTTCAACTGTCATTAGTTCGTTCCGAAAATCTCAAAAGCACTATTAATTATCTGAAGGAAAGTGGATTACAAATTATTGCAGCTTCTGAAAAAGCCACTAACAACTATTTTAATCTCAACCTCAACCAGCCGACTGCAATCATAATGGGGAGTGAAGAAACCGGAATTTCTCCCGAATACCTCAAACTTGCCACAGCTCATGTCACCATTCCCATGTCCGGCAAAATTGAATCCTTAAATGTTTCGGCTGCAGCTGCGGCATTGCTATTTGAAACCGTTCGTCAGCGAATAATTGCCAGCCGTGAATAGTTTCAAAAAACATGGCCATTGGATTATTATCGCGATACTAACAGTCGCTTCATTGGCAATTCGGTATTATTTTTCCTTA
This sequence comes from Bacteroidales bacterium, assembly GCA_016937295.1. GTDB lineage: Bacteria > Bacteroidota > Bacteroidia > Bacteroidales > UBA1556 > UBA6267. Next base: position 9,125 of record JAFGWF010000131.1, on the reverse strand, counting down.
GATTTTAGTCTATCGAACGATGAATTGAGTGCTGTCAACAGACTAAATTACAGTAATTTATCCGATTTGATTCAAAGCGGCATAATGCCTGACGGTCATCCTGCCGGCGTACAAATAATGCTTTGGTATATCACCAAATGGTTTGGAAATACCCCTGAAAATATAAGACTTCCGTTTATCATACTCAGCAGTTTAGCACCTTTTTTTGCCTTTGTTGCCTTCAAAGATTTTATCGGAAAAGTTCCGGCATTAATCTTCGCTATCGTTTTGGCTTTTGGCGAATTTCCGGTGCTTTACGGAATCCTCGCCCGCCCTTATGGAATTGGGCTAACCATCATCTTGTTTGCCGCTTTCGCTTGGCATAGGCTGCTTTTTTCGAAGTTGGGAAAAGGGAGTCAAATTCTTTGGACGCTCCTACTCTCTTTGAGTTGGACAATGGCAGCCGTAACTCATTATTTTGCAGGACTTACAGCCGCAGTTATGGCCTTGACCGGCTTACTTTTTCTCACAAAAAACAACCGAAAGAGCTATTTTCTTGCAGTCCTTTTCGCCATAATTCTTTTTCTGCCCCATTTGCAAATCACATTGCACCAGTTAGGGCATAAAGGCGTAGGCTCGTGGCTCGCAAAGCCCGACAAATTTTGGATTTTGGAGCATTTAAATTACCTTTTTAATGGAATTCTAACCTCAATAATAATGGCTACATCCGTTATTATATTGTTGATTTTAAATAAATTAGACCTTAAGAAAAACAATTTAAAACTCAGCCTAACCTATTTCCTCTGGTTTCTAATTCCATTGCTTACCGGATTTATTTATTCCATAAAAATTGATGCAGTTTTGCAAAATTCAGTTCTGATTTTCTCCTCCTTTTTCCTTTTAGTTTCCTTATTGAATCTATCGAGAAATACGAATCCGTTGATTTCAAACCTTGGTGCCACACTGCTAGTTTTAGTTTATGTAACCGATTTATTTTTCTTAAAGCCACTAAAACCACAAAATCATTTCGCCGATTTTCAACATACCGCCGAAGCTCTCCAACAATTTCAAGACAGCCATCAAAATATTATTCACATTTCACATATCAGTCATCCCAATTATTTGAAGTACTATCAGGCTGATTTAGAGCCATTTTTCCAAAAAAACACCTTTCAAACAACAGAGCAATTATGCGAATTGGGAGCGTTTTGCAGTAATGTGAAATCGGAGTATATCAGTTTCTCAAATATGCAAAAAGGAGCATCGCCACTCACTTTGGATATTTTACGAAGTCGGTTTGGGGAACCCATAGCGAGTAAAAAATTTGGTCGGCTTGCGGAAGTTTTTCTATTCAAAAATCAGAATGACGCTTTTCAAATCGACTCCAGTTTGGTTGTAATCACAGATAGCGAATTTACGGAAAATTTCGACAAAGAAATCCTAACCCCTGCATTTGATTCGGTTGAAATTGTTTTCGATTATCAATTTTTTGGAGAAACCACAAACGCGCATTTGGTGATTACTTCAGAGGATTTTAACAAAAATACAACAAGTTGGCAATCAGCTCCTTTAAACTGCTTTGCTGTTATCGGTGGAATAAAAAATGTGAATGCAAAAATTAAATTTTTACTTCCAAAAGGAACTATTCTCCTCCGCACCTATCTTTGGAATCCGGACAAAAGAAGCTTGCAATATATTAAGAAAAAAACCGAGATCCATCTGTTGTAAGAGGTTTTAATTACAAACCCTTTTCACCATATCTTCAATCCCATCTACTTTATAGCCCTGTTTAACAGCCTCTTGCAAATCTAAACAAGCGCCATATTTATCACCGGTTTCAAAGCGCGCTGAGCCCCGATAGAAATAGGATTCGCCTGACGGATAATATTTTACGGCCTGATTGAGGTCGATAAGTGCTTCTGCAAATTTCTCTTGTTCATAAAGCATTTTTCCTTTTAGGAAATAAGCCTCACCATTGGTTGGATTAAAGGAAAGCGCTTTTCGAAGAAGAGGCAGCGCCGATGAAGGTTTACCTTCAATCAAGCGAATCTTTGCTTGTGCCACAATTGCCGGATCGAAGCGCGGCTTCACTTGCAAAACCCGCGTATATTCCTTAAATGCAGCACTATAGTTGCTGTCAAGAAAATACGCATCGGCCCGTTTAAAATATAGATTGCCATCTTTCACGCGAAATTTGTCAATTAACACCGAGTAATCCGTTGCAGCATTTTCGTAATTTTTCAATTTAAAATTCAAATCCCCACGATTCATATAAACCTCTCGCATAGTGTCGGTTAAGCTCAGCACTTTGTCAAAATCGGCAAGCGCTTCATCATCATTACCCAATAATTGATTCATTTTTCCCCGATGCAAGTAACCCTCCACAAAATCAGACTTATACATTACAGATTTATCGAAATCCCAAAGCGCATCTTTTGGTCTTCGCTCCTTTTCGTATAGAAGACCGCGGCGATAATAGACCTCATGATTTTTAAGCCGAAGATTGATGGCCGTGGTATAATCTTGAATTGCTTCTTCTTTTTTATTCATTTCTTCAAGAGATCGTCCCCTGTAAATCAGAGCGTTAATATAATCAGGCCGAGATTTAAGGATGACGTCGAAATCAGTTTTAGCCAAATCGAATTTGCCAAGGTTAAAATTTAGAACGCCACGAAAGAAAATAGCCGGCAAAAAATCAGGTTTAATTTCCAAAGCCTTATTGAAATCGATTAATGCAGAATCGGGCATATTAAGTTTTTCGTAGCTCCGCCCCCGAATGGTGTAAGCTTCGTAATATACGCTACTTTTTTTAATTACTCGTGTCATAATCACCTTAGCCCCTTGAAAATCACCCTGTTCAAAGAGTGCAGCACCATTGTCGTAGGTTCGACTAATTTGCGAAAAAGCAAAAAGAGAATAAAAAGTTAAGGAAACCATTAAAAGAAATTTCGACATTTTAGAAAGAAGCATAAACGATTTATTTTTTAAGTTCATTAAATTTTATATTTCGAGGATGATACATTATCAAAGTATCGCGCAAATACTCACGATTGAGATGCGTATAAATTTCTGTGGTCAAGATAGATTCGTGACCGAGCATTTCCTGCACGGCACGCAAATCGGCGCCACGCTCAACAAGCTCCGTTGCAAAGCTGTGGCGAAACGTATGAGGGCTGATATTCTTTTGAATTCCGGCGAGTTGAGCCAATTGTTTGACGATGGTGAAAATCATCACCCGCGTTAAACTTTTTCCACGGCGATTAAGAAACACAAAGTCTTCAAAACCTTTTTGAATTAAAGACAAGTTCCGAACCTGATGCAAATAGATATTCACCTGCTTAATTGCCTCAGAACCAATGGGTACAAGCCGTTCTTTACTGCCTTTTCCCCTGACCTTAATATATTCATCCGTGAAAAACAGGTTGGAAATTTTCAAATTAATCAACTCCGAAACGCGTAACCCACAACCATAAAGAACCTCAATGATTGCTTTATTGCGTTCCCCCTCAGGTTTAGAAAGGTCGATAGCTGAAATAATCATTTCTACCTCCTGATTATTAAGCACTTCCGGCAAATGACGACCTAATTTGGGAGATTCAATTAACTCAGTAGGGTCGATAACAATAAACCCTGACATTCGAAGAAAACCAAAAAAACTGCGTAAGGAGCTCACTAATCTTGCCTGAGAACTTGCCATCAGGCCAATTTCGTTGATATACCGAAGAAAGCTTTGAATCTCAGAATGAGAAACAAGATCAGGCAAAATCGGATTAGGAAGCGTATCGGAATAGTTTTGCAAAATCTTAACATCTCGGAGGTACGAATCAATGGTGTTTTGAGCACTATTGCGCTCAAGCCTAAGGAAAGCTTTATAATCACTAATAGCTGAATTCCAATCCATTAAACAGCAACATTATACTCACGAAGAGCCTCATTCAAACTCGTTTTTTTGTCGGTAGATTCCTTCCTGCGACCAATGATTAAAGCACAAGGAACTTGAAATTCTCCTGCCGGAAACTTTTTAGTATAGCTTCCCGGTATGACTACAGATGCTGGAGGCACAAATCCCTGATAATAAACAGGTTCAGCTCCACTGACATCAATTATTTTTGTGGATTGGGTGATAACAACATTCGCCCCAAGCACCGCTTCACGCCCCACGCGAACACCTTCAACCACGATTGAACGGCTGCCAATGAAGCAATCATCCTCAATAATTACCGGAGCAGCTTGAACAGGTTCCAAAACCCCTCCAATTCCAACACCGCCGCTGAGGTGCACGTTTTTTCCGATTTGAGCGCAACTGCCAACTGTTGCCCAAGTGTCAACCATCGAATTTTCGTCCACATAAGCACCAATATTGACATACGAAGGCATCAATATCACGCCAGGAGCTAAATAGGAACCGTATCGAGCCATGCCGTCGGGAACCACGCGAACACCAAGCTTATCGAAATCTTTCTTTAAGGCTATTTTATCGTGATATTCAAAAGTACCGTTAGTAATTACTTCCATTGGTTGTATCGGAAAATATAGAATTACCGCCTTTTTAACCCATTCATTCACTTGCCAATCATTGCCGATTGGAGAGGCAACACGAAGTTTACCTTTGTCTAAGAGCTCAATAACCTCCCTAATAACATTCTGGACTTCAAGACTTTTTAAAAGATTTCTATCATCCCAAACCTTGTCAATCAATTCTTTATACTTGTTCATTTACCAAAAATATTTGACGCCAAATTTAAGAATAATCCGTTGCCTTTCGACTTAAACCAAAGCGTAGGAAGTTTTGAAAATGGGTAAAGAAAAAATCGAAAAAACGATTTGAATTAAAAGGAAGAATCGAAAAAGCGAGAATATAAGGTTAGAGGTTGTTGCCCTCGTACTGCGGAAATTTGTTTGGGAAATCGCTGGGAGAAATCTCATCAATCAATAAAACGCTTTAAGTTTAATATTCCAAATCAGTCCCGGTAGGGACTCAATATTGGTAAAAAGCAACTCGACAAGCTGCCTTACCGTGCCGTTAGGTACGGAATACCTTTACCTAAACGAGTTTTCCATCCCCTACCTAACAGCATGGCGAGGACTTCGTTCACATCACAGTTTTACCAATATTATATCCCTAATGGGACATGAGGGAAGTTAAAAGAAACACATTAAACAAATAGTTGCAGGCGGATAGAAATAAACTATCTTTGCAAACTTTTATAAGCCGTCAAAAGCTTTAATTTTCAATTTATTATATGATTTCATTTTCAGAGAGCGGATTAAATGCCGCTATAGTTGAGGCCGTAACAGAAATGGGCTTCACAGCACCAACCCCAGTACAAGCCGAATGTATCCCGTTTTTACTGAATAACCAACAAGATTTAATAGCCAATGCCCAAACCGGAACCGGAAAAACGGCTGCTTTTGGACTTCCAATTCTCCATAATCTTGACTATAAAAGTAATTTAACACAAGTGTTAATACTTTCACCCACAAGAGAATTAGCAATTCAAATTGCCAATGAGATGGAGCGATTTAGCAAACATCTTGAAAAGGTTAACATAGCAGTAGTATATGGCGGAGCTTCAATTGAACCTCAAATTTCTGCGCTAAAAAGAGGAGCTCAGATTGTTGTTGGCACTCCCGGACGTACACTTGACTTAATTAAACGCAGAAAACTATCGGTGGACAATATTCAATGGTTAGTATTGGATGAAGCCGATGAGATGCTCAATATGGGATTCCGTGATGAGTTAGACGGTATTTTGGAAACAGCACCTAAAAGTCGTCAAACGCTTCTTTTTTCGGCAACGATGCCAAACGAGATTCTTCAGATGAGCAAAAGCTATATGAATGAGCCTCATCGAATTGCGGTTTCAAAGCCAAACTCGGGTGTAGCTACCATCGACCATTTTGCGTATAAAGTTCAGGCCAAAGACAAATACGAAGCATTGAAGCGTATTGCCGATATGCACCCATCCATTTATGGAATTATCTTTTGCCGTACCCGAACCGAGACTAAAGACATTGCTGACAAGCTAATAAAAGACGGTTATAATGCCGATGCACTACATGGCGACTTGTCACAATCGCAGCGTGAGTTTATCATGAAACGATTCAGGGTGAAGAACTTACAGCTTCTTGTCGCCACTGATGTAGCCGCACGAGGTTTAGACGTTGACGACCTTACACATGTAATCAATTATAGTTTGCCCGACGACCCTGAGGTTTACGTTCACCGCAGCGGACGAACCGGAAGAGCCGGAAAAAAAGGCATTTCAGTGTCAATCATCCATCAGCGCGAGAATAGCCGAATTCAAAGTATTCAACGAATGATTGGCCGAAAAATCGAGTTTAAGAACATTCCTAATGGCCGTGAAATATGTGAGAAGCAACTCTTTAACTTGGTTGCCAATATGGAAAAGGTCGATCTTTCGAACTCAGAAATCGACAGTTTCATGGACGTCATTTACGCCAAATTGGAATGGATGACAAAGGAAGAAGTGATAAAAAGATTTGTTTCGATTGAGTTCAACCGGTTTTTGGATTACTATAAAAACTCCAAAGATTTGAATGTTGGCTTTGAACCAGATAGACGAAAAGGCGAACGATTTGGAGATGATCGCAGAAATGAAGGCCGTAGAGGTGAGAGCGATTCAAAAAGAGGTTGGGAAAGAAAACCTGAAGGCAAGTTTGGAGAAACAAGCTCGAGAAGGTCAACGGATAAGAATTTCGCACGGCTCTATGTCAACTTAGGAAGCAAGAACCAAATCAATCCAAGTTCGTTGATTGGGCTGATAAATAAGGCTACACCAAAGCTTACCGTTCCTGTTGGGCAAATTGAAATATTGAAAAAATTCAGCTTTTTTGAGATTGACAAAAAATACCTCAATGATGTTTTAGGCGGCATGAATGGCATGAATTTCAGAGGGTTTGATATTTTAGTGGAGCAAGCTGCAAGTATTGGAGCCACTGAAAGTCCGGTACAAAAAAGCAAAGCGAAGCCAACGAGTAAAGAGCGCAAGCGAACTCAGCGGGAGAAATAAAATTGTAAAACTCAGGAAGCAATTTGAAATATTCCCTGCAGAATGGGTTTTAAACCTGCGAAGAAAAACTCTACGGCAATAACCATCATAATCAAGCCCATAAGTTTAAGCATTATCCGGTTTCCTGTTTCACCAAGAAATCGAGTTACCGAACTGCCGGCCACCATTGCGAAGAACGTTGCCAAAAGGACAACAAGAATTGCCACAGGCAGGATTATCTTATGAGAAATGGTATGAGCATCATCCATCAAAACGATAGCATTAGTAATAGAGCCCGGCCCTGCAATCATTGGGATTCCGAGAGGAGTAACAGCAATATCATTCATTTCTTTTTCTACGTCAGCCGAGTCATATTTTAAGCGGCTAACCCGTGCATTGAGCATGTCGAAGCCCATCATAAAAAAGATGATACCGCCTGCAACGCGAAACGCCGCTACTGAAATTCCAAAGAATTTAAAGAGAAGTTGGCCGGCAAAAGCAAAAATTGTAAGCGTAATAAAGGCAGTAAGTACGGCAGTAAAAGCCGTTTTTACACGTTGCTTTTGAGTGAGGTCAGAGGTCATTGTTAGGAAAACCGGTGTAACACCAAGTGGATTAATCAAGGCCAAAAACCCCGTAAAAGCGTATAAACCAAACGTTAACATATCATTCATAGACAAAATTTTAGGGTGCAAAATTAGGTGAAATATGCTATTGGAAATATTTATAGGAAAAGTTAAGAATTATTTATCTTGAGAGACTCTTAAAGCCTCTGAATAAAATAGTTAGGTCGTTGGCAATTTTATATTCCCTTGAGTAAACCATATTGATTCGTTTGAGCTCCAAAGGAGAAAGCTCAGCAGCAGCAACACCGTCTGAAGGATGTAAAACCCCTTTCTTTAAATTTTGTGTTTGCAAATCAGAATCGGGTAACCTATCAAACCCAACAATAGATTTAAAGCCTAAAACAATTTGAAACATATTTTTAAGGAAGGCTGCCGGTTTCTTTTGAGTCCAAAAAAGCAGGGGAAAGAACAACAATAAAATAAGGGCGACAAAAAAATCAAACAGACGTTTATAACGCAGATTTTCAGGTTTTAAGATAGAGCTAACCTCTTGAAAATAAATCTCTCCGGAAGTATTAATGCTGTTGCTACCGATGATAAACATTGATTCAGGGGGCGCTATTTTGAAGTCAAGATGTTGATTATTCAATTTAGTCATGATATCAATGATTTCTGCCGAAGTCATATCCTTTGCACAAAAAACCAATTCATTGATTTTATGTATTTTAACCGTCTCACTCAACCGATTTAGAGAAATATTTTCAGAGGAGAAAGCAATAATGCTCTCAATTTTAATCGAAGTTTTTTTAATAAGCTCATCGACACGATTTATTTCAGTTTTACTCCCAATTAACACTAAACGTTTAGCCACATTATTAGATAGCTCCAAAATATTGAATCGTTTACCGGCGAGGATAAAACGCCAGATTAGAGAAATAATAGGGATATAAAAAGCGGCAAAGAGTAAAGTGGCTCTACTAAAGCGGAAGTTTTCAGGCAAGAATGCGTAAAAAACAAAAACCAACATAATTCCAAGAATCTGACCTCTTATAAGCTTTGGAAGTTTAAGTGGATTATCATAACCACCACTATAGTAAGAAGTTATCATAATGAGAAGAATATAGGCCGGCATGAACACATTTAAAAAAACCGGAGGATAGAGATGCGTTTGGTCGGCGAAATGAGGTCCCCAGTAAGCAGCAAAGCCAAAAAGTCCGGCATAGATGAGCAAAAAGTCGATAAATGGATTGAGGAATTTTTTAAAGAAATTAATTAGGATTGACAGACCGGCTTTAAAGACAATAGCCATATTTATTAGAATACTGAAAAACTGCGCATTACGTTGAGAGAAGTGCTTTTGTGCAAAGATTATCATTGCTTTATAAAAAACGAATACATAGTTGAGGCTGTCTTTTTTGGTACTTTCCCCTTTGTAATGAATGATGCGTGTTTCCGGGAAATAGTAGTTTTTATAACCACCTAATTGAATGCGATAGGACAAATCGATGTCTTCGCCATACATAAAATAACTTTCGTCTAAGAGCCCGACTTTGTCGAGTGTTTTTCT
>JAFGWF010000130.1 GCA_016937295.1 Bacteroidales bacterium | reverse complement strand
TAGGGGTATCAGCCAATTTAAGTAATAAATGCTTGCTTGCCAAAACTGGTTTGGGTCGTTGATGATTCGGGAAGCTAATTGCAATTTTGATTGCCACGGTAAAATATAATATGGCATTGAAGCGATGATGTAATAAACAGCCGGTGAAAAATGTAATAAATCGATGAGCTTAAATCTAGTTCGCCCGAAAATTATCGACCTAACATAAAAATAGAGCATGGGTCCGATTAAATACCCGACAAATGTAAAATGCAAGAATACAAATGCTACCGTTTCTATTTTATGCGAATAAATCATCACATAATGAAAATAGGTATAAGCGCTTAAAAAGGCGAAGAAAAGTCCGATATAAATGGTTTGAGGTTTCTTTTTCAGGTTAAAATATATCAATAAAATCGACAAAAACAGTCCGGCTATTGCTAATATTTGAGGTAACATATTGATATATAGGTGCTACGATTTCAGATTATAATTCGGTAAAAGTAGTAAAGTTTAGATTAAAAAAATTCATTGACTTATGATGATTGTCAATTGATTATAGTTTTTGGTGCAACTTCCTATTAAGTTAACTGTTAAGTACATTAAAGTTGAAGACCAACGAAGAAAAAGTATTCCGATAAAATATCGGGATTAGAAGTCTCGTAAAAAAAAATAACGAGTTTTGAATGAAATAGGTGCATTATCTCCTCACTCCATTTCCACAAATCCCGTCGGATTTTTCGCCCATTCTTTTTTGTAGAGCCTTTGAATTTCAGTAATATCAGTTTCAAAATCGGAGGTGATTTCGAACTCTTTTATAAGCCCCACAGTTTTGGTTTTATAGTCGATTTTGCCTAAAAATAGTGGCACTTTCGTAGTTTGGGCAATGCGCCAAAACCCGCTTTTCCACTCCTTCACCGGCGACCGCGTGCCTTCCGGTGCAATCGTCAGTATAAAATGCTTGGCTGAGGTCATTTGCTCAATCACTTGATTCACAGTACTATTGCCCGGACTCCTGTCAATGGCTATCCCGCCAATAGCGCGGAGTAGCAGACCCAGTGGAAAGAAAAAAATCTCCTTTTTCACCAAGAATTTAGCCTTGATTCCCAGAGCTCGGTACGCCAGAAAACCGATAATTATGTCCCAATTAGAGGTGTGCGGCGCTGCAATCACCACGGCTTTCTTGATGCCCTCAGGAAAGGTGCCAACTACGTTCCAGCCGGCAAGAGATAAGATTAAACGACTTATTTGCATCGGTTTATATTTTAAGGTTTTCAGCGTTTGTGAAAGCTGATTTAGAAATGCTTTCTTGATGTACCTTCAGCAAACGCGCTATTAAAAATTCTATCCTGTTTTACCGTTTTAATTCAACCTATCTTTATGATTTTAAATGCTTTAAAACTTTAAAACTTTATGGTATTCCACTATCTATCTACTGAATTTTCCCGAACCAGCAGTTTGTAAAACACCGGAACAACAATCAGAGTGAGCAGTGTTGAAACTAATAAGCCGCCAATCATTGTCCAACCAAGTGGAGCCCAAAGAGTTCCACCTCCCAAAGTTAGCGGAAGCAGTCCTCCGATAGTTGTGAAGGAGGTGAGAATGATGGGTGTAAATCTGGTTTCGCCGGCAATCATAAGCGATTCCGTCATAGATTTCCCCTCCTTTCGTAACGAATTGGTAAAATCCACCAAAATTATGGAGTTATTAATCACAATTCCCACAAGACTGGTCAGCCCGACAAAGGCTGTAAAAGAGAATGGATTTCCGGTTATCAAGAGTGCCCAAACCATTCCAATTACGGCGAAAGGGATGGCGATATAAATGATTAGAGGTTGCACAAACGACTTAAACTGAAGCACTAACACCGCAAAAATCGCAATGAGCGCTATAATTACCGCCGAAGTCATGCCGCCAAAAGTTTCGTTTCGGCTTTCCAATTCGCCACCAATATGGTAGCCATAGCCGGGTGGAAAACGGAATGATTTCAATTTTTCGATTACGGGCTTCATCACATCGTCCAAAACGAAGCCTTTTTCTACATCGGCAGTGAGCTCGGCAGTACGTTCGAGATTAAATCGGGTGATGATGCTTGGCGCCTGTCTGAATTCTATTATCGCCAATTGACTTAATGGTATAGCCTTGCCGCTTAATGAGTTAATGTAAATCTTATCCAAATCTTCCATCTTGACTTCCTGATTATAAGCCATTCTCAAAACTAAATTGTATTCCTTTCCATCTTTGTCTCTATATTTTGAAACCGTAGTTCCGGTGATGGCTGTTCGAATCGTTTGGTCGATGATATGAATCGGAATCCCAAACATATTTGCTTTTTCGCGATTAATATTAAAATAGAGGTCTGTCTTCGTTTTTGAAAGAAGATTATCCACATTAATTGCTCCGGGTTGTTTTTTTAATTCCTCTTCAAACTCTTGTGAAATTTCTGATAATTTGTCTAACTCCTTGCCGGTGAGGTAAATTTGAATGGGCGCGTCAACCGGTGGTCCTTGCTCAAATTCCTTTATATTGATTTCCGCACC
>JAFGWF010000129.1 GCA_016937295.1 Bacteroidales bacterium | reverse complement strand
TAAACGGATATTTGCAGTGGTGCTCCCGTTTTTTCGATGTATATATTATCCGTATTTTTAAAGGTCAAATAAATCGGAAACACCTGAGCCATAAGCTTTCCATTGATTTTTAATTCAGATCGGATTTCGTTTTTTATGCTGTTATTGGCAATTATATCATCGGTGATATCTTGCAGCAAAACGGCTCTTTCAATGGTATTTCTGTTTTTTGAAAGATGGGTTAAGAAATAATTCCGGGTTTCTTCGAGCATTACCTGATGATTTCCTTTATCTGACTTTAAGATATTATAGGCTAAGCTACTGGTTTGTATAATATTAATCTTAAAATTCATCACATTTTCCCCCCAATAAATTCCGTATTTATCACGATTATTAGATTGAATAACATCTTGAATGGAGTAGGGTAGTCCCGATTTCTGTTTGATGCTTATCAGCCTGAATTTGTCGATAGAACTCAAATTCATCTTCTCAATTTTAGCAATATGTGCCTTATACTTTTCCGGCGAATTATAATCGCATAAAATATCAATGGCATAGAGTCTATCGCTCACATTCATCGTGTTTAGATTGCTTTCAAGATAGGTTAGAGCTTTAAAAATAGATCCACTCGTATATCCGGCTTTGATGGCTAAATTCATCGCATCTACAATATAAATCGTCATCCAAATTTCAGCATGATCGCCCTTATTCCACCAACCCCAACTGCCATCATTGTTTTGAGTTTTTTCGAGTTTAGTGATAATGGTTTTTATGGTTTTTTCATTTACAAAAGGTAAATCCAAAGCTTTTTTAATGGATTTTTCGGCAAGAAGCGCTCTGATTTTGGAAGCATTTTGTTCATTACACCCATAGCCGTAATTCTTCAAATATTCAATCTCCTCCATCAACACATCTAATTGATTATTAGTGATAAAAACAGTTCTGGATAATAAATTGCTATTGGCTTTATAATTAACCATGAAATTGTTTTTGGCATAAAAATGCTCACTTGTAGAAACTTCAATTCCATTCACCAAAACAGGTATAGTTCTTCTTTCAGCATCTAAATATCCGGTCTGGGTTTTGAATCCGAAAGTAATCTCTTTTTTACCCAAACTTTGGAATGAAATATTATTTGGAAAAACCTCAAAATGCTTTGGAGCAGTCATTTTCAGAGAATTACTGTCATTTTCAATTTTATACCAGGGAGTCAATTCAATGGCTTCACCTATATAATTTGATATTTTACCATTCACTGTGCAAATATCGCCCTGAATCAAAAAGCTTGGTACTGCAATCGAGGCTGATAAAGGTTTATATGCTTGTATATCAACTTCAAGCAAACCTGTGTTACGTTTATAATCCACGGCAGGAAAATAGGTTTTCCAAAGAGTTTGGTTGTCAGGAAACTGAACTGTAAAATAGGCCTCACCATTTTTATTTGTAAGTAAATTGGGTACAAAAAAGCCATAATCTCTAAATTCGGATCGGATTCTATTGCTCTTTTGGTCGTTGATTAAATTGTCGAACCTCGATTTTTCTTCTGTATTAAAAACACCAATACTATCTGCGGATATTTTTCCTTCATAAATCGTAGCTTCTCGTTCTATGTTTGGTTCACGTTCCATCAAAGTCCTGTCGCTTCTTGAGGTGCCCACATATCTCATTACAGAGGAAGCAGAACTAACTATAACAGCCTCTACTAGCTGCGAGTTGCTAGCTGATGGAGAATATGAATCAATTGAGCTATTAGAACCAAAAATCTCATCATTATAAATAGAACCATTTGCATCAGCGTATCTATAGAAATTATATCCAATATTTTCTGGTAAAATAATGCGGACATCATTTGTTAAATACTTGAATATAAATACATTATAATAATTGAATGTGCTATTATTAACTAAAATCTTCAACTGATATCTGCCTTCAAGACTATCGATAAAAAGGAAAGAACCTGCTTCATTTGTATATGCTCCTCTGACAAAAATCCCATCTTTTTCTAAAAACAGAATGGCATTATTCACGGGATTAAAATTGATGTCCAATATATTTCCTTTGAAATAGGTCATATTCATCTTGTTCTTATAAGTAGTTGCCTGATAGTTTTTAATGATTTTTGGAGGACTATTAAAATCTCTTGGCTTTGGTGTGTTAAGATTAATTATTAGGCCTTCAAGCCTTTTCAGCATTATTGAATCATAAGGCAAAAACGTGGTGTCCTGATAAAATCTATAATTGATTCCATCCGCAGTAATATGAATGAATTTGGAATAGAAGAAGCTGTCTTTGTCTAAATATACGAGTTGGTAATCCCCCGGTTTTAGTCGTCCAAAATTCTTCAAATTTGAGTTATCATACTTTGAATTAATGGAATCAGTTGTGTTTACTAACCAAGTTCGAATAATTTTCCTTGGACTTAAAAACTTGACAATTAATGATCCATGGGTTTTTAACTCATTGCTTTTATCATAGTTTCTTATATAAGGATTTAATTTCGGCTTGGCAGTTAGCTTTATTTTCTCTTTAGGCTTTGAAATCAGTATGGCCCTATCAGCTCCATTAAAAGTCATTTGATAGGCAATCCGGGAACTAAAAATCCAATTCGCAATCTGATTATTATAATCTTTGTTTTGGGTTATCAATGTATCGGTAAAATAATAAACGTACCCTGGTTGAAAGAAAAACTCTAAGGTATCCAAGCTTGAAGAAATGACTTTTACTTTTCCCGGCTTTAAAGGTCCGATAATGGTATAACCGCGACTTCGATTGGCATAATAATTTGTGGATTTAATAATCTGATTCTCTTGGACCACATAAAAAAGCTTTGTCATATTATTATTGAAAACCAATAAATTCTTCTTGATTTGTTCTTTTTCTTCTTCAAAATATTCTGGTTTTGCTTTGGCATATTCCATATTGCTAAATTTGTAAATGGAATCCTTCTCAATGCTCAAAAACAGTTTAAATCCTTCTTTAAATTCCACATCTTTAATCGTAATGAATTCATTTCGAGAGCGCAAAACTATTGAATGTATTCCCGGCCTAACTCTCAAACTATATGGGTGACTAAAATAAGATTTGTCGAAAAAGGCCAATTCTTGATCAATATAAATTTCAGTGATACTTAATAAATGACCATCCGCAATTAAATATGGCGCAAATTCAGTGGCATAAGATTCTATACTGTCGTATTGGATTGCATAACCTTCTTTGCTGTATGTGAAATTATAATAAGCTGTATTTCTAATATTTAACCAATTTAAATAATTAGTATCGATGGTTTTTTGAACGTTTATAATAACTTTAGACAAATAGGCTGTATGGGTATAAAATTGTCCGGTCTTTGTTTTTCCAAAATAGGGCATATCAGGGCTTTCAATTCCTTCCACTTTTGCATTGATAGAATAGGCTGTGAGATTTACATTCCTTCGATTTTTCCCTTTGTGGTTTTTTACATTCATTTTCACAACCACTTCCTGTCCAGGAAAAATTTTACGTGGTATATCCGACTCTACTTTCAGCGATTTTTTCTCATGATGAAAACTTTGAACATAGGTATATTTCTCACCGGCAAGGCGATAGCTATAAATAATATCGATTGATTTTCCGCCTTTTATTGCATCTTTTATTGAAAAATCCAAGTTGTTTCCTTCGTACAAAATTCTATCCTTTTGATAAATCCAATAGGTTACATCGACTCCGGCATTATTTACAAGCTTTAAAACCAAAGAATCATAATTCCTGTATCCTTCAAATTTTACTAAATCAGCATTGGCCGGTTTAGGATAAATTGTGGACTTATGAATGCTATCCTCAAAAAGGGAATAATATTTTGGAAATTCTTCAATATGAAAGGCAAATGGCAATGTTACTTGCTTCTCTTCCAGTATTTTATCATAATAGGAAATAATTCGTGCAGATCTTGGTTTTATAACAGAATTTTCCAAATATAAGGCACGAATGGAATCATTATCTTGATAGAACAGGTATCTTTCTGATTGTGGATCGAAGTTGAAATCTAAATTTTTCTCGGAAGATTCTCCATCGGCATTAATGAATTTGATATTGGCATAGAAACGCATCTTTGCATTTAGAAATAGGGAATCAGGAAGCAGAATTTCTGTATTGCCTGATGGGTCGGAATAGAAATCCTTGCTCCAATAAGAGGTTGATTGCCACGAATATGGGATAAACATGGAGTCTTCCATAAAATCCTGAATCTCTGCAATTAATAAATTCACGCTGATTTTTGTGTCTGCCATGGGTAAATCGTTGGCATCGAAACAACTCAAATGCAAATAAACAGGCTCGCCTCTATAAAAATAATTTTTCTCTATTCGAGCATCGTATCTTGCGTTTTTGATTTGATAATTTTCAACTTTAAATGCTTTGGTTTTTAATGCAATGCCCTTTTTATTAGTAAGATAAAGTTGATAATAGGAATCCAAATTAAACGAATCGGGAATTTGAAAAGCATAAGTATAAGCTCCGCGACTTATGGGCTTCAGGTCTTTTATCAAATTAAACTTTCCGACTTTTTGGTCAAATATTTTTAAGGTTACAGTTTTGTTATAGGGTTTCCCGTTTCTTTTTAATAGAAATGCTTTGAAAATCAGGCTGTCGTTTTTCTTATAGGAAGGTTGATTCAAAACAAAATAACCCGGCAAAATCTTCGAATAGGAACGGCGATGTTGATTCGTAATTGGAACTATCTTATTTCTTTGTATTTTATAATAAGTTAATGCAGAATCATTTAGGATGTAAAAATATTGAACTTCATTTTTTTCGTTAGCCAAAGTCCAACATTTCAATTTTTCGTTTCGGAGAATTTCTTCATCCTTTTGATTATATAACTTTATATTTTTTGTTATTGGCTCGCCTTTTAAATCATACACATAAATATTGTTTTTACTGTTTAGCCCATTTACTTTTACAATCACGTCCGAAACTTCCAATAGGTTGAAATAAATGATTCGACCTTGAGCTTTATACAAAATATACTGTCCGGGCTCCAACCTTTCCACATAATTATCGGGTTTAATATTTAAGAAACTGTCCACCAAATTGGTAAAATACTTTGACGAATCTTTTATTTGATTCGTTTTGAGAATTTCCAAGGCCGATTTATTATCAAGCTTATAGATGTAGGTAAACTCAGTGCTATTCTGACTTTTTAGAAGCGACTGGCTGTTCGATAATTTGACTATAAATATGAAAATCAGGATTATAACTAAGTATTTGGTAAGTTTCATAAGTGGATTATTTGGCAATAAAAAGCAGGCAATTTAACAAAAAATAAGCCATAAATTTTTAACATTCCATAGCAATATCGTCCTAAGTAAGTTAATTTTAAAGACACATCGAACTTATGTTCTTTAGGAAACGGCTGTTTTAGTACAAAAAACCAAGCAACCACAATGGTATTTCATTGCCGGTTTTAAACTCAATCTGATCCTTCACAACATAGCTTTCAGATATTTCTTTGATTTGTTTGCGTGTTTTATTTTTACCGCCCACCTCAAATGTGATTTTTTGGTCAATCTCAAAATCCCCGTTTTTTGGCATTGTAACTAAATGGTTGACTGATAATTGACTATAAACAAATGTTTCTCGTATGTTTCCTGCTTCAATTTGGTTTTGAGCTAAAGCATACATTAGGTTTGGATTATTCAAATATATTTTTTCAGGCTTTTGAAGATTTGCCACAGAATTGCCGGAAGGGAAAAGAAGTCGAATCAAACGGGCTTCCTCCAAGAAATAGAGATAATTCGATAGTGAATTTCGGTGCAATTGAGTCTTTTGGGCTAAAGCGTTTATATTGGGCTTGAATGGAACTTGCTGACTGATAATTGTTATCAATTGAAGCATTTTCTTTGCATTTCGAATATCAAATCCTTTTAATTCTGCCATATCGACCTCAATGATATGCCGAACCAACTGCCTTAATTTCAACGGATAACCATCTTCATCTTCTATCGAAAAGGGATAAAAACCATATTTTAAATAGTCTGTAAAATATTGATATGGCCTAAAGTCAGAGTTAAAAAAAAGAGTGTTATTAAAGTTTTCGTCAAGCAAATCGGATAAAGAGATTGGATTGAAATAATAAACTTTCTTCAGACTCAAATACTCCCGAAATGAAAGCCCGACTAATTCGTACATCACTGCTCTACGACTTAAATCGCCCTCCTGCTTCGCGATATCGATTATGGATGAACCGCTGAAAATAATCTTCAAATCTTGATATCGGTCGTATATAATCTTTATTTCCTTCGACCATTCCGGATACTTGTGAACCTCATCAAATGCGATAATCTTTCCGCCCAGATTATAAAAATCTCGCGCCGTTTCCACCAAGGTATGATTTGCAAAATATAAATCATCCACTGAGAAGTATGCTGTCTGATTTAGACTTATTCCCGATTTTGATAGCCATTGCAAAATCAATGTGGTTTTTCCCGTTCCACGTGCCCCTTTGATGCCGATTAATCGTTTATTCCAATCGATTCGGGTGTAAAGGTAACGAGTAAAATCTTGAGAAATCCCAAGTATTCTTTTCTTCGAAATATCTATTAGCTCATTCATTGTACAAGTATTTGTGCAAAAGTATATAATAAATGCACATCAAATTATAAATAAATATAGCAAAACTGCACATCAACATGTGCATAATTGCTATTGTGTTCGTTTTGAGGATATTGGACGTTTAATCTATGAAGCTTAAGTTGAGTTGATTTGTTTTTCAGAAGTTTAGGAAGAGTGGAAATTACAGTAAATTACAAGCCTTTAAAATATTATTTGAAGATGTAACCACTGTTTTGATATGAAAATCAATGAACTAGTTGTATTATGGGCACAAAATTGAAATGATAAAATAGACTCCTAAGATTACAAGAATATCTAAAGTTATGGTTATATGAAATAAGCTCCGATTTATAGGAGCGATTCCATGTGACCTTGGTGTTAGAAAATTAAAAATAAACACATGAAGTATGAATTATTATTCCTAGAGAATTAATTCATCGTAGTTTATGTTTTTCTGTTTACTTTGGCAGCGGAAATTTTATTTCCGAACATTTTACATTTCACTCAACTTTATTCTATGACCAAAGACTTTTTTCTTGACAGATGGAAAATTTACTTCAAAGAGCGATTCCCTATTTTGATGTATCTTATCTTAGTAACGGTTCTTTTCATCGGTATGAATGCTTTAAGTCGGCAGCTTGCCGGTTTGGAAATCGTTGTAAATCAATATACTATAGCGGGAATTATATCCGGTGTTTTGCTTATGTTATTGGTTCGTACTTTCGACGATATTAAGGATGAAGAGCTCGACAGAGGGCTTTTCCCGAATCGTCCGGTTTCCCGTGGAGCGGTGCTAATTAGTGACGTGAAAATGCTGGCATTATTAAGTTTTGTCCTTCTTGTAGCGATTAATATCTTCATGGCTCCCAATGCATTAATGGTTTTTGGTAGCCTGATGATTTATTTGCTCCTAACTTTTAAGTGGTTTTTCCTCAAAGAATTGCATGTCCAAAGGCCTAAGATTGCAATGATTACGCATCAGCCAATCCCATCGGCTATAATTTTCTACCTTATTTACATGAGTCTTGCCGGAAACGAAAAGTCTGCTTTTGAATGGATACATTTTTATCTATTGCTCTCATTTGCTTTGCCAATCACCGCTTGGGAAGTTTCTCGGAAAACCCGATCAAAGGATAAAGAAGATGATTATCAGACTTTTAGTAAAATATTTGGCACAACAGCAGCCGGACTGATTCCGATAATCTTATACTTTATTAGTACATCTTGCATGATTATTATCGGCAATAGTTTGAGATTTCACTATTTATTTAGTGTTTTGTTAGGGGTCAACTTCATTATCGCAGCATGGTTTTATTTGCGGTTTATAATTAATCCCAACGAAAAGAATAGTCAGCTTCAAACAGTTTCGCTATTCTTTACCTCAAGTTATTATGCTTTAATATTTGCTTTTACTTTGTGGAATTATCATAGTCAAATTCAATTGGATATTTAAGGTGAGAGATATTTTTTTCAATAGTGATTATCAGGAAGCTACCGCGGAAAGCTGCGGCGGCAAAGGATATAATTTGATAAAGCTACATCAATATAAGCCTGTACCTGATTTCATAATCCTTTCTTCTGGATTTGTAAAGAAGAAATTATCTTCCATGGAATGGCTTCTTGAAATATACGATAATCAAGAAATCATATCTACTCAAGTTGCTGAAATAGAAGACAAAATTGGACAAGAAATAAAAAACTCTGATTGGACCAATGCAGATTTAGAAGAAATACTGACGACAGTTAAAACCCTCAATTCCAATAGATTTGCTGTTCGGTCTTCCGCTGCCGACGAGGATTCATCAAAAATGAGTTTTGCCGGAATTCACAAAAGTTTTTTAAACATTTCTTTGGAGGAATTGCCACAGGCTATCCTAAGCTGCATTATGTCTGCTTTTAGTACAGAAGCAATGCTATATCGTATTAATAATCAACTAAATCCGCTTAGATTCGATTTTTCGGTTGTCATTCAAATTATGGTGGAAGCTCAAGCGAGTGGAGTTGCTTTTACCATGAATACTCAAGGAAATATGGATCAAATCGTTGTCGTTGGAGCCTATGGTTTTGGTGAAAGTTTAGTGAATGATAAAGTGGTTTCGGATACCTATTTTCTAAGTCGAAGCTCCAATTCAATAAGTCAGATTATTCGAAAAAATGAGCAGGATTTTTCGTTGAATGCAAATTTTTATTCATACGATGAGCCTTTATCAAAAGCTGTTTTCAATGAGGATGAGTTGCAAAAACTTAAAACAGATTTGTTGGAAATAGAAACGGTTTTGAAGATGCCAGCAGATGTGGAATTTGTAAAAGATCAAAATCATAAAATCTGGTTTGTGCAAGCAAGACCTATTACCGGAATTAGATATGATGAGATTAAGATTTTAGATAATACCAATATTGCCGAAGGTTATCCGGGACTAAATTCAACTTTAACAATTAGTTTTGTAAAATATATCTATAAGAATGTATTTCGCGGCGCGGCGTCGGCTCTTGCGTTTTCCAAACTGTGGTTAAAGAATAATCAAACGGTATTAGATGAGCTAATCGCCTCTCATCATGGCAGAATTTACTATAGATTAGACAATTGGTATCGGATGATGTCCTTGGTTTTTAGCTCAAAAGCTTCCATGAAATCTTGGGAAAATGCCGTAGGAATTAGCATTTCAGAATTTACACCCTTGGCCACTAACTACACAAATCGCACTCGGGTGTTTTTTATAATTTTTGGAATGTTGATCAATTACCGCAGAGGTAATAAGCGATTTTTTAAGCTTTTCAACATTAATTATCAACAACTTAAAGCACAAAGTCGGAGTATTGTTGATCCGGTATTGCTTTTTTCGGGCTGGAAGAATATCAGTGAGCAAGTGTTTAAATTTTGGTACCTAAGTCTAATCAATGATTTAATTTCCTTTAAATCTTTTGGTTGGATGCAAAATAGGATTGCCAAAAACCACTGGGGCAATCCAGAATTGGCCAATGATTTACTGAGCGGTTTAACCCCTTCAGATTCAGAAAAAGCCGTTATGGCGCTAATCGGAATTGCCGACGCCATTCGACAAAATCCTTCTTTAAATGATATTTTCAAACACGAACCGGCTATTGTTTTAGAAAAAATTTCGCAATTGGCAGATTCAAAATTCTGTAATCAATGGCAGGATTATATTGATAAATACGGGGATAGAAATTTGGCTGAGCTAAAGCTAGAATCGGCAAATTTTAAAACGAATACCGTCAATTTGGTGGTTGTTATAAAAAGACATTTAGAATCTAATCTTACGGTTAGCGAGTTTAAGAATAATCAATTACGTATCCGCAAGCAGGCTGAGGAAAAAATTAGGAGTCAGTGTAGCCCGTGGAATCCACAATTTTGGCTGTTTCTGTTAAGTCGAAAAATTTGCGCTTATGGACTAATTAATCGTGAGAATATGCGCTTTGCACGTAGTCGAATTTTTGGCGAAACTAAGGAAGTGTTTTTGAAAATCGGTCAAAACTTTTTGGAGGCTGGCCTTGTCAACCATAAAGATGATATTTTTTTTCTAACCATCGAGGAAGTAGAGAAAAATCTGATTGAAAGAAGTGATATGCGAGATTTGATTGAAAGGCGAAAGCTTGATTTTGAGAAAAATAAGACAATTAATCCCGCAGATCGCATTATTTACCAAACCGCAGAGCCTCCTGAAGATATTTTAGCCTCCCATTTCCAAACCGGAAAAAATAGCTGGCAGGGTGTGGCTGTTTCGAATGGAACTGTTGAGGCTGAGGCTATTGTGATAACATCACCCCATTACGACATGGATGTAAAAGGTAAAATAATTGTCTGTCAAGCTACCGATCCCGGTTGGTTTTTTCTGATGGCTCAGGCAAAAGGTATTGTAGCGGAAAGGGGTTCACTACTTTCTCATACTGCTATTTTAGGTCGTGAGTTAGGAATTCCTACGGTGGTTGGAATTGAAAATATCACAAAACAAATTCAAAATGGCGATGTATTAATAATCGACGGAAGTGCCGGGTTGGTCCGGCTTAAGGATTTCAATTCAGAATACTAAGCTCGCCTGTAAGCCCGTTTAGACGCACAATTTGTCCGTTTTTTATCCTGGAGCAGGCCTCTTGAACAGCCAATACGGCCGGTATTCCGTATTCACGCGAAATGATAGCGCCATGCGACAGCATACCTCCGGTTTCGGTTATCAAGCCGCTGATTCTAGAAAAATAGACCGTCCATGCAGGATCAGTAAAATGGGTTAGCAATATGGCTCCTTCCGGCATTTGTTC
>JAFGWF010000128.1 GCA_016937295.1 Bacteroidales bacterium | reverse complement strand
CCACATTGCAGCAATAAAACCAACCGTTCCCCAAACGCGAATGGGAGGGAAATAGGTAGTCGGGTCTTTACCTTCCGACTTTAAAATGGAAAATCCAATGGAATTGTTCAAACCGATGGTGGGCATATAAAACGACATAGCGACTAAAAGAATCCAGAAGAATGGCATCGGGCCATCAATAAAAGGCAAGCCAATCATGCTGAGGGCAAAGAGTAAATGCAGTAGCGAAAAAACATAGTTGGCTTTCCATTTGTCGGCAACTATCCCAAAGAGGGTTGGCATCACTAATGAAGCAAATCCCATGGTTGAGAAAACGAGGCCAAATTCGGCACCATTCCATTGTTTTTCGACAAATCCGTAATGACCTAAAGTCATCATCCACGACCCCCAAGCAAAAAACTGGAGGAAATTCATAATAATAAGTTTGGTTCGCATACTCATAAATCGGGAATTTTAGAATTCATAAGGGAGTTTTTTGCCAATAGTAATATCTTGTTCAGTAACGATTGCTTGGTATGCCAAAACTTCGACACCTGACTGAAATGCTTCAATGAGTGTTTTGCTATAATTTGGGTCAATGCTTTTGGCCGGAGCAAAGATTTCTACATCCTGACGTTGAACAATATAGAGCATGACGGCTCGGTGTCCGGCGCGTTTTGCTTCCATCAGCGTGTTCAGGTGTTTTGTGCCTCGTGTGGTTACTGCATCCGGAAAGAGGGCGTAATTACCTTCCTTAAGTGTTACGTTTTTGACTTCCACATAGCAGATTTCTTCACTGTTTTCTGCCATAATATCAAAACGACTGTCGCCATATTTCACTTCTCTTTTAACAGAATCGTAGTTGGTAAGCTCCGGAATTTGGTTTTGACTAATGGCTTCAAAAGCAAGTTGATTTGGATTTGCAGTGTTGATTCCCACCCAGTTTTGGTTGATTTCAATCATTTCCCAAGTGAAGCGAGTTTTGCGATTTGGGTCGTCAACAGGGGAGAGCATCACGCGGGCATTGGTTTCGAGACATGATTTCATTGTGCCTGAATTTGTACAATGCGCAGTTATGATTTCTCCGCTATCTAACTGAACATCAGCTAAAAAACGTTTGTACCTTTTGATTAATCGTCCTGAAATTAATGGGGCTTTGAAAATCATATTTGATGTTTTTTGATAAAAAAGGCCTGAGAATGTCAGGCCTTTTCTTATTATATTTTGATTTTCTTTTCTAAATCTTCTACAAAGACTTTGAATTGCTTATCTGTATCTATCAGATTATTGACAGTTCGACAAGCATGTAGAACGGTAGCATGGTCTTTATTTCCGCAGTGTATCCCAATAGTGGCAAGGGATGATTTGGTGTATTTCTTCGAGAAATACATGGCGATTTGCCGAGCCTGAACTATTTCGCGCTTGCGGGTTTTAGAATTGATTAAGTCAACCGGAATATTGAAATAGTCGCTCACCACTTTTTGGATATAGTCGATGCTGATTTCTCTCGAAGTATTCTTGACAAATTTGTCAATCATCTGCCGAGCTAAATCTAAAGTGATTGGTTTCTTGTTTAAGCTCGATTGCGCTAAAATGGAGATAAGTGCGCCTTCTAATTCCCGAATATTGGTGGTAATGCTATAAGCCAGATATTCGATCACTTCATCGGGCATACTAAGGCCATCTTTGCGAAGCTTCGATTTAAGGATTGCTATTCTCGTTTCTAAGTCGGGCGTTTGCAAGTCGGCGGCGAGTCCCCATTTAAATCGGCTTAAAAGACGTGGCTTAATGCCTTCTAACTCTACCGGAGGTTTGTCGGATGTAATGACTATCTGCTTGCCATGCTGATGTAAATGATTGAAAATGTGGAAGAAAATGTCTTGTGTTTTTTCCTTATTTGCTAAATCATGAATGTCGTCGATTAGCAAAACATCTATCATTTGGTAAAAATGCGTGAAGTCGTTTTGGCTATTATTTCTAACAGCATCAATAAATTGATTTATAAATTGTTCGCTTCGCACATAGAGTACGGTTTTTTCCGGAAAATTGTTTTTTACTTCAATTCCAATTGATTGAAGAAGATGCGATTTTCCAAGTCCATTATTGCTATATATAAAGAACGGGTTAAAAGATGTTCTTCCGGGGTTTTGTGAAACTGCAAAACCTGCTGAACGCGCCAGTCGGTTGCAATCGCCTTCGATGAAATTGTCGAACGACTTGGCTTCATTAAGTTGGGAGTTGACCTTTATTTTCTTTAGCCCGGGAATAATGAACGGATTCGGTACACCTTTTTCTTTTTCCTTGTTAACGTCTATAGGCATATTTGTGGGCTTATTATTAAGTGACTTCTTGTTAGTCGTTGGTAAATCGACTGTATAGGACTCATTGGTTTGATAATTCCTATCCATGACAATGCGATATTCCAATTTGCCCGAAGCTCCTAATTCTTTGCGAATGGTCTTTCGCAAAAGATCAATATAATGCTCTTCTATCCATTCATAGAAAAATTGACTCGGAACCTGAATTGTTAGCACAGCGTCTTTAAGCTGAACCGGCACGATTGGCTCAAACCATGTCTTGTATGCCTGAAAAGTGAGGTTGTCACGAATCACTTGCAGACAATTATTCCATACAGTTTTATAATCACTTGACATTCTAAACTGAATCTCTTTTAGTAGTTAATACTTACAATATTTCGTTTGTCCCTTTACTTCAATTGTTTAGAAGATTTTAGTCGGGTAGTCATCAGGGTTCACAGTTTTTCCTGATTTCACGGTGCAAATATGAACATAAAAAAGTTTAAAAAAAACATTTTTTAGACTTGATTTTTAAGAATTTTAGTTGTATTTATAGCGTTAACTATTTGCATAAATTTTTTTGAGAAAATCAAGTCTGTTCGCCCTAAATTTATGCCGCCCCAACCTGATTGTGAAACTATTACCTCTTTATTTTTTCTGTTTTGAACCATTACCGCTCGGTCTAAAAATGTGTGGGTATGGCCTCCGATTATCAAATTTGTACTTTCTGTTAGTGCAGCAATTTTTAAATCGGATATTTTTTCTGATTTGTAGCTGTGGCCAAGATGCGACAGGGCAATAATTATCGAACAGCCTTTCGATTCTAATAACTGTTCCATCTCTCTGGCTTTCTCGATAGGGTCTATATAAACCATGTCGCCATAATTCTTTCGAGAAATCAGTCCTTTGGGATCAATTCCTAATCCGTAAACGCCAATCTTAATTCCTGCCTTATCAAAAATCTCATAAGGCTTCGTTTGTTGGTGTAAGGAAGTTTGGCTAAAATCGTAGTTAGAACAGATAAAAGGGAAATTTGCCTTTGGAATCTGCTTTTTCAAATTTTCAAGGCCATCATCAAATTCATGATTGCCTAATGTAGAAGCATCGTAACCTATCATGTTCATCAGTTTGAGTTCAAGCTCGCCTTTGTAAACATTATAATAAGGTGTCCCCTGAAAAATGTCGCCTGCATCCAAAACTAAAACTTGATTGCCTTCTTGTCGAATGGAGTTGATTAAAGAAGCTCGGCGCGCCATTCCTCCCATATTTGGATATTTTTTGTCGTTGGAAGGAAAAGGATCAATCCTGCTGTGCATGTCGTTGGTACTTAGAATAGTGATGATGATGCGGTCGTCGTCTGTGTTTGCCAACAAACGATAGGGTAGAAAGCCCAATCCCGCAATTATTCCAAGACCGGCTCCGGTTTTTAAAAAATCTCTTCGGTTAATCATTGGCTTATAGTATAATTCGTTCTTCTTTATTGGGTTTTAGCGTTTGGTTGTTTCTATGTAATTCCTTGATATAATCAATCATTGCATCTCTAATTAAAACGCCGGTTCGATAGTAATCCGTTGGGTTCTTTAAAAAACTCATTTTATCCCCGCCATCTGCGAGATAATCGGAAGTTACTAAAACGTAATTTTTGGTTTTGTCAAAAGGTTTGTTGTTTATAAATGCTTGATAGTCCTTGCCTTTTTTGAGTATCTTACAACCTGCAATCGGTTGTCCTTCCGACTCAATCACGTAGCGAAATAGGGAATCAACTTGGTTTCCGGTTAGCTTTAATAGAACCATTTCATTCTCGAAGGGCATAAGTTGATACACATTACCGATGGTAATTGAGCCTTTTGGAAGAGGAAACCGCAGCCCACCGTAATTTAACAAGCAAATTTGAGGTATCATTCCCGTGGCCGGTGCTTGTTTTTTGCTCATTTCCAGAACCATATCGGCAGATAAGTTATTTAGTAACCCGTTTGGCTTGTTTTTGAAATGTTCTACCTCCGAAAATCCTATCACTTCATTCATCGCTGAATCGACCTTTTCTTTATATGGTTTTATTGTCGAATCAATCTGTGCATCCGTGGTTTTTGCAATCGTGCTATCCACCGGAATATAAACGGTTGACGATTCCCATGTAGCGGATTCTTGAGGTGTAGAATTATTGCAACTTATTAGAACTAAGGCAAAAATCAGTGAATATAAAATCTTTAAAACTTTCATAGATAATTAGTTGCTATTTAAGATGGTTGTTGAAAATCCAAACAGTAAAACCGTTGGAATAGGCGCAAAAGTAGTACTTTTGAAGCACGAAAACTTCAATTTTGCATGATATGATTGTTAAAGAAACAAATATCAGAGTTCCTTATGGACACACCGATCAGATGGGATTTGTTTATTATGGAAACTATCCTTTGTATTACGAAATAGGTCGAACAGAGTCTTTGCGAAGCATGGCAACAAGCTATAAAGCATTGGAAGATGATAATATTCTGATGCCGGTTATTGATATGAATATCAAATATGTAAAGCCTGCACGATACGATGACTTGCTCACCATTCGTACCATTGTTAAAGAGTTGCCTTCTACGCGAATGAAATTCTTTTATGAGATCTATAACCAATCCGTAGAGCTTCTTAATCTTGGCGAAACGACCTTGATTTTTTTAAGCCAAGAGCGCAACCGTCCGGTTCGTTGTCCGGATTGGATGTTAGATATATTCAAAAAAGAAATGGTTAAGGCCTGATTTATTTTTCTAAGTTTTCCAGCACTTTCGTTTGGATTTCTTGAATAATATCTGGATTTGTTAGCGTTGATACGTCTCCGAAATCGGTATTTCCTTCAACCATCTTCCGCAATATTCGGCGCATAATTTTTCCGCTTCTGGTTCTGGGCAAACTCCTTGTAAAAATAATTACATCCGGTTTTGCAATCGGACTAATTCGTTTTGCTACTCCTTTAAGAAGACTATTTTTCAATTCTTCTCCAGCATCTTTTGCCGGAAGGTCGTTACAAACCACAAACGCAAAAATGCCTTGCCCTTTAATTTTATGTGGGTATCCAACCACTGCCGATTCAGAAACTAATGGATGTTCGTTTAAGGCATTTTCGATTTCGGCTGTGCCAAGGCGGTGACCTGCAACATTAATTACATCGTCCATTCTTCCTAAAATTCGATAGTAGCCATCTTCATCGCGCCGCACGCCATCACCTGTATAATAGTGTCCGGGGAATTGCGAAAAATATGCCTGGATAAAACGCTCGTGGTCGTTCCATAAAGTGCGTGCCATACCCGGCCAAGGAAACTTAATGCACAGATTTCCTTCGACTGATTTGCCGCAAAGTTTCTCATTTTCGTTATTGAGGATGATTGGTTGGATTCCGGGAAGTGGCAAAGTGGCAAATGAAGGTTTTGTGGGAATGACCCCCGCAATGGGACTAATCATTATGCCTCCGGTTTCGGTTTGCCACCAAGTGTCCACAATCGGACAGCGGTTTTTTCCTACATGGTCGTGATACCAATGCCATGCTTCTTCATTTATTGGCTCCCCAACCGAACCTATGACTCTTAACGATTTCAGCTCAAAATTATCAGCCCATTTTTGCCCTAAGGCAATTAGGGATCTTATTGCTGTTGGCGAGGTGTAAAACTCGTTAACTTGATGTTTTTCAATGATTTCCCAATATCTTGATGGGGTTGGATAGGTGGGAGTTCCCTCGAACATAACCGTGGTTGCTCCTTCTAACAACGGACCATAAACAATATAACTGTGGCCGGTTATCCAGCCTATGTCGGCGGCACAGAAGAATATATCCCCTGAACTGTATTGAAAAACATTCCGAAATGTGTAGGCTGAGTAAACCATATATCCACCGGTTGTGTGCATAACTCCCTTCGGTTTTCCGGTACTGCCACTGGTGTAGAGAATAAATAGCGGGTCTTCAGAGTCCATTTCCTGTGCTATAGCCTCATCATTCACCTTTTCCATTTCCTCATGATACCAATAGTCGATTCGGTTATTCCAGTCAATAGGCGAGCCGGTTCTTTTTACAATAATATTGCTTTTTATTGTCGGACAACTCTCAAGAGCTTCATCGGCAGTTTCTTTAAGGTTGATGATTTTATCCCCTCGAATTCCCTCATCAGCCGTAATTAAAATCTTGGCTCCGGCATCATTGATACGCTCCGATAAAGCATTAGCCGAAAATCCTGCAAAAACAACCGAATGTATTGCTCCAATTCGGGCACAAGCTAACATAGCTATGGTGAGCTCAGGAATCATCGGGAGGTAAATGGCTACTCTATCGCCTTTTTTAACGGCATGACTTCGCAAAACATTCGCAAAGCGCTTTACATGCGAAAACAACTCTTCATAGGTGAATGTTCTGGATGCTTCTTCGGGGTTGCTTGGCTCCCAAATAATTGCCGGTTGTTCGCCTCTTAAAAACAGATGTCTTTCGAAAATGTTTTCTGTGATGTTTAGTTTGCCTCCCAAATACCATTTAATTTCAGCCTTGTGAAAATCCCATTGAAGTACGTCTGTCCATTTTTTACGCCAGTAAAACGACTCCGCAATATTTTCCCAAAATCCGGTTGGATTAGCAATGCTTTTTTGATACTCGTGGAGATAGCCACTCAGTGTTGAAATTTTTGGAACCATAAAATACCTTTTAATGTTTGTTTGAAAATTGATTCAAATTTAGGTATTTGAATGATGAATTATAATTGATATAAAATAGTTTTTAGGGTGATTTCAATTTTGATTTTTGGGAAATTCGAAAAAACACAAAACCATAGAGTGTGGATAGAAAAAGGATATTTATGGCAATCAAGAGATAAAACGATAGACTATTTGTGAAAAAATAGTAGTTAAAAATCAGAGTGATAAGTGTGTAAGAGCCTGCAAGATAGGCGATTTGCTTCTGTTTCCAGCCGGCTTTTAACAATAGATGATGGAAATGGTTTTTGTCGGCTTGCATTGGGTTTCGTTTTTTGAGTAATCTCCAAAAAACTACTCTAAAAGCGTCAAAGATGGGTAGTTGAAACGCTGTAAATCCAAAGAGTAGAGGAAAATGTATGATAGGATTTGGGGAATTGTCATCAATCATCAAGTTGCTAAATTTAATGAAAGCGAATGCTAAAATAAAACCAATGGTTACAGTGCCCGTATCGCCCATAAATATTCGGGAAGGGCTGTAGTTGAAAATAAGAAAGGCGAGGAGAGATGCGGAAGTTGAGATGAGTAATAATCCAAAGTTTTCCTGCGACATTTGGTAAAACCAAATTCCGGCGGGCAACATCACAACCATGGCAGTGATAGCAGCTTGCATGTCAATTCCGTCAAAAAAATTATAAGAATTGATAAAAAGAATTACAATGAATAAAGTAATAACTGCCGAACTTACCAAATTTAGGTCAATTGAGCCATTTATAAGGTATATATGATCGATTCTAACATTTCCCGGAAAGATAATAATCAGCGCTGCAATGCTTTGCCCTAAAAGTTTTATCCAAGGTCTAACGTTTCTTAAGTCGTCTCTAAGGCCGATAAGGAAGATAAAGGAACCTGCAGCAAGGTAGTAGCGAATAGTTTTCTTGTCCATAAATTCGCTAAAGAAGAGCATTACAAAAAAAACTGCTGCAAAAATGGCAATTCCACCAAGCGCCGAAACGTCTTTTGAGTGGACTTTTCGGAATTGTCGTGCTACAAAAATCTTCTTTTCTGCTGCAAATTGAATCAGAAAAGGTAATAAAATCAAGGTAATAGCAAAACTTAATACCGAACCAATAATCAGAGTAGTCATTGAGCTAAATTAAATGATTTTTTGCTTATGACTTGTAGTAAATTGGTGTTTAGTTAAATTTTATTTTCAGTCCAATTCGTCCCCACCAACTATAATATTCTTGTTGTTTAAAATAGTCAGTACTTCCCATATAGTAACGTAAAGGAGTGTTTGTAAGGTTAATAATATCGGTAAAAATATTCAACGACTTGGTGATTTGATAGTTAGCATTGAAATCGAGACGAAAACTTTCAGCATAATAGACATCAAGACCGGCGTCATTTCCCAGAGAGCTTAGAAAATCAGAGTGGTAATTGGCAGCTAATTTTATGTAAAACTTCTTAGATTCATAGAAAACGGCAAGGTTCATATTGTGTTTTGCTTGTCCTGGAAGGGATATTTTTTCGGTTTCGGTGCCCGAATTTGTGAAAAAATTGGCGTCGTTTTCGTTGAAGATAAATATAACATCGTTTTCGTTTTGTGGATAACGCTTGCTTATAAAGGCTTCGGAATGCGTGAATGTGTAGTTGCCAAAAACTCCAAAATCTTTCCAGAAACCATCTAAGAAATTCATCTTGAATTGTGTGGTTATTTCTGCACCAAAGACGTTGGCATTCATTCCATTAACGGCCATGGTGATTTCTCGAAGGCCGTATAAATTAAAGTTTGTGCCTTCGTGTGCATTTCGGACAAACTTAAAAATAATATTGTCGATTTGTTTGTAGAAAAAACCGCCGGAAATGATTCCTGCGTTTTTTAAATAGGTCTCGGCTAAGAAATCCACATTCATCGAAAGAGGGTATTTCAAGCTTGGATTTCCTATTTCGATATCGTTGTCGTCATCCTGGCGATAAGGAATTACATCGTCAAAATTTGGGCGGGAGTAGGTGTACGTGATGGCTGCTTTCAGATTCGTGTTTTGGGTCAACGCATAACGAACTTGAACCTGAGGTAGTAAAAACCTGTGTGTTCGACTGTCGTAGGTTGTGTCGAGGTATAAAACGCCTCCATTGGCATAATCAATCCCTGCTTTTAGGCCTTGATTTTTGATATAGGTTTGTTCGTATCTTAGACCTCCCAGAATTAAAAACTTATCGATATTTTGGCTAAACATACCATAAACGGCGTAAATTCTCTCTTTGGCCGTGTAGTCTTCGCTGTAAGTTTCTTCCCAAGTTTCCGCTTCATCAAATTTGAAGTGTTGAGGGTGCTTTTCATAAAAACTTCTCATTTCATCATTCCCAATCATGTTGCTAATCACATAGTTGTGTTGTAAAAGGTTGTTTTCAACGAAATCATCTGCAATCGTGGTTAGATTCAAATCGGGGCCGGTTTGGCTATACAGCGAAAGTTTTTTGTAGTATTTGTTGAAGGCTTGAGCTTCGTTGGCTCGGGTTTTATCTTTAAAGCGGAATTTTCCTCCGAATTTAAATTTTCCTAAATATTCAGGTTTTTTTAGATAGGTTAATTCAAGATTGATTTTGCCGGTATAATTATAATCCGTAACATGGTTTTTATAAAATTGAAGTTCGTTAAATTCGTAATTCTCATAGGTGAAAGCATCGGTAGAATCTGAGGCATAAGGGAAAGATACCGTTGGCCATTGAGGATCTGATTTGTCTATTTCAAGAGTGATGCCTCCATTGTCGAATTGAGCAAACATGCCGTTTGGCACATCTTCCCGCGCTAATGAAGCCCCAAATTCGTAATCCAAGGTTGTGAAATTTGTGAAATGATGTTCTGCTCCAATATTTAATGTGGATATTTGCTGAATCTCCTTTCTGTCTCGAATATCATGCGAAATACCGGCTTCTCGGTAAATCAATAAAGTGTTTGCATCGGTGAGGTCATACGACATTCTGCGGCGTATTTCGTCATCAGTAAACCGGTTATACATGGCTCTTGCATAGAAGTTGTGTCCTACCCAAGGTTTGAAATCTAAATTGAAACTTACGCCAATCCGTTCTCTTTCAATGGTATAATGCCGCAACTCCACGTTTTTGTATAAAATATGGAAATTTTCTCCGCCGGTGGTATCGGTTGCTTGACCCAAGGTTGGACCACGGGTATAGTCGTATTCCATATTGTGGGAGCCTTGATCATTAACATAATAACTTGCATTCATTTGAATGCCAAACTTACGAACTCGCTGTCCATACGAAAACTGGATTTGGTTGTTGCCCGTTTTCATCAGATGGTTGTAGCCGGTAGCTAATGAAGCATTTATTTTTGGGACGCTGTCTGTTGCAGTTTTGGTAATGATATTTACTGAGCCGCCAATTCCATCAGCATCCATGTCGGGTGTAAGCACTTTGGTAACTTCAATCATTTCAATTTGGTCGGCTGAGATTATGTCCATGCCAACATAACGAACGCCCCCTTCAGGTGACGAAATTTGTTCTCCGTTAACGTTGAAAGTTGTATGTTCGGGAGCTGTTCCCCGAAGTTGAACATATCGGCCTTCGCCCTGATCTCTTTGAACCGTTATTCCCGGAATCCTTTGCATTACCTCTGCTGCATTCATATCCGGAAATTTGGTGATTTGTTCGTCCGAGACAACATTTTTTATGTTAAGTGAGGTTTTTTGCCGTAAAAGAGCTTTTACTTGCCCCTCGGCTTGGTCGGTAATCTCAAATTGATTGAGGGTGGTTGAGGCGGATTTGAGGGTGATTTTTACATAAACCGATTCTTTCTTAGCAAAACTTACATCTATGGTATCTGTTTGATAACCAATGTAAGATACGACTAATTTAATTTTTTTTGATTTGATGTTTTCTAACAGAAAACGACCGTTGGTTGCTGTCATGCTTCCTTTGGTTGTGCCATCAATTCGAACGGCTGCTCCCGATAGACTGTCGCCGGTTTGTTTGTCGAGCACTATTCCGCTTACCTTATAATTTTGACTAAACGACTGATTTACAGTTGAAATTGTAAAAACGAAAAATAGGAAGCTCAAGAATCTAAATTTTAAGCCCATGATAAAATTTATTAAATGTTTTGAACTAAAAAAACAAACTAAAATGCCACTGTGCAATATTAATATGGCGAGAAAAAAGAGGATATTAAACGGATAAGAAAAAACCAGGACCCCATAGTTTTTTATGAGGCCCCGGAAAAAGCAAACTAAATAACTCTATTTATTGATGATGATTTTCTGAGAGTGAGTTTGGTCATTATTTACAACTTGGATAAAATAAATTCCATTATGTAAATTGCTCAAGTCAATGGTTGTGTTTTGTTTTTCGGTAGTGCCGTTGAAGACTTCCTTGCCAGCAAGGTCATAAACCTTCACTTGTGAAACGCCGGTTTGGTCGTTTGAAATATTGAAGATTCCGTTGTTGCTAGGATTAGGGAATACGGTTACTTGGTTTAAGTTGGCAGGTGTTTCATTCATGCCAACGAAAGAGCCATAAATAATCAGTTCAGGAATTCTTTCTGGGTGGTGCAGACCATCGCCTCCATCTGCTGGGTCTTCAATGTTTTCAAACGATTCGAAGTCACGAGCGTTGTCTAAAAGACTAGCGCCTTGATCTTCTCCACGTAAGAAAATGGTCAAAGCATTTCCCGAAACCCAACCGGAACGATTTACAACACCTTGTAATACGGATTTAATGTCAACACTTTTGTATGGTTGCCACATAGTCCAAGGTTCGTTGATAATCCATTTTACGGTGTCTGTACCCCAAGTGCGATCCGAAATCACCTCAGTATCTGAGAAAATAGGTGAATTGTCAGATGCTTCGGCATAAATGGTTACGCGTGCTTCGTCAGCTTCATCTTCGTGTGCATAAATGCGAATGAAAGCAGAGTCGATGGTTGCTCCCTGTGGAATATACACATGCTGATATCTGAGTAGAGTGGTCATAACATTTAAGTCGTCACCTTCCCAACCCATATCTAAATCATCGTCATAAAGCTTGTCAATAGCATCGTTTTCAAATTCGCCATCGTCGTAAGATACATCAACACCGGCGTCTGTTCCGGTTTTGATAATGCGCAATGAATATTGTGCGTCAATGGTCAAAGAGCTGATAATAAGCCCTAAAGCAATAAATAAATGTAAAGTTTTTCTCATGGTTAATTGGTTTAAAATTATTTTGCAATACTAACTGCCTTAGGTTTCTATAATCTGAATTTTAAATTAAACAAAGGTTAATATGATATGAACTTTACGTATAGATATAAAAAAAAGAAAACTTGTTTTACTCTATTTAAAATTCAGATAATCAATTATATGCCTATTGTTAATCGGATAACATATATTAATATATTCTTAACAATTAGTTTGGTTTTTGATAGTTTTTGTTTGACTTAGAATTGATTAGTTTTGCAATCTTTATTCATAAATTTCAACTTTAAAACCATTTTTCTATGAAGAGTTTTATCACCATTTTTAGCACAGGGTTTCTTTTTTCTGTATTGTTTTCTGCCTGTAATCCAAATCCATCGACTATCGAACCATCTTCTAATCTAAATCAAGACAGTTTGGACTTTATTGAAGATTCCATTGAATATGTCGAAACGCTTAAGATTCGAGATGCGTTTTTAGCAAAACTAACTGCTGATTTGGAGACGGCTCCTGTAGAAGCATATATTGAAGGTGATGCGGCCGATGATCCTGCAATCTGGTATGACGCATCAAATCCAATGAATAGTAAAATTATTGGAACGGATAAAAAATCCGGTCTGGTGGTATATAATATGTCAGGCGAAGTTGTTCATTATCACAAGTTTGGTCGTATGAACAATGTGGATATACGACAGGATATACCTTTTTCTAATGCGCATTTAGATATTTTAGTTGCTTCTAATAGATCTCGTAATTCTTTGGATATTTTTTCAATAGATAAATCTACCGGACAATTAACCGAAATTTCTGAATCTCCCATTCTTATTTCAACGGATACAATAGATGATGTTTATGGTGTTTGTTTGTATTATAATGCAGAAAATCAGCAGCTTTCTGCTTTTATCAACGGAACAAATGGCGTGGTTTTGCAGTTTGTATTAACCGATAATGGAAGTGGAAAAATTCGTGCAAAAAGAAGTCGCATGCATCAGTTTTCTTCGCAAGTGGAAGGTATGGTGGCAGATGATTTTTATGGTTTCTTATATGTGGGACAGGAGGAATCTGGATTGTATAAAGTGGATGTCGAACCTGAAGCAGACTTTAATCCGCAGTTAATATCAAATTCCTCAGAGTCAAATGAAAATCTGAAATACGATCTTGAAGGTGTTAGTCTTTATAAAAGCTCCGACAGTGCCGGGTATCTTGTGGTTTCAAGTCAAGGAAATTATAGTTATGCTATCTTCGACCGGCAGAGCAATAATCCGTATTTGGGTTCTATTGTGATTGTCGATGATGCGATTGATGGAGCAGAAGAAACGGATGGATTAGATGTGATTTCTTTGCCATTTGGCGATAAATTTCCTAATGGTTTTCTTGTTGTCCAAGATGGATTTAACTACGATGGAACCCAAAAGAAAGCGCAAAACTTTAAGGTAATTAACTGGCAAAAAGTGCAGCAAGCAATTGATTCTTTCAGTGCTAAAAACTAATAATTGTTAGAAAATTCCATTATACCAATATGTTGGGATTGTAAGTCGGTAATCCATAGTTTTTCTTTGCAACTGTAATTCATCTATGCCAAATGGATTATAATAGTTAGTAAGGTCAATAGAAAGAGGGTGCAAAATTGCCCTCTTTTTTATAATATCTATTAGCTTTGAAATAAGATGGATAGATTAATTATAATTTTGAAAACCTGTTTCAAATCTAATTATTTCGATTGAAAATTAGGTGATTAATTGAGAGTTAACAAATTTAATTATAATGATATGACAAAAAATGTTGGTAGAATAGACAAGATTATTAGAATCTCAGCAGGTTTAATAATTGGTGCCCTTGGACTTTATTATCAAAGTTGGTGGGGATTATTAGGCCTTGTGCTTGTTTTTACTGCTCTTGTAGGCTGGTGTCCGCTTTATTGCCCGTTTAAAATGAAAACCAATAAGTAAAAAATCTCTGAATTAAAGCGATTTATAAATCGGTTTGATACAGAAAGACGATGGCCAAAGAAGCGTTATCGGTTGATTAAAAGCTTCTTGGTTGCTTTCTTGTTGCCGTTGCTCATGCTTAAAAAATAGATTCCGTTTGCGAGAGTAGAGGTTTCGATTCTGTACGTTAAATTACCGAAGGATTCGAAGTTTTCGGTTTTAACTAATACTCCTCTGTTGTCATAAATTTCAAGGTTAATCATCCCGACTAAACCCTCGAGGCGAATATTAAGAATATCGGACTCTAATGGGTTGGGAAACAATGCGATAAAATCATCGGTGCCGGTGTAATTGATGGAGATTATTTTACTATAGTCGAACTTTCCATCAAAGTCGATTTGCCTGATTCGGTAATAGGTTTCGCCAAGAAGAGGTTGAGCGTCAGTTGCGGTATATCTTATTAGTTGGTTGGTTGTTCCGTACCCATCAACCTCGTCAATCACTTCCCAATCCAACAAATTTTGTGACCTTTCAACCAAAAAATAGTCGTTATTAATTTGGCTTGCAACATACCATCT
>JAFGWF010000127.1 GCA_016937295.1 Bacteroidales bacterium | reverse complement strand
GCCTTGCATATCTCTAATGCGAATTTCTGCTGTGACCGGTGCCGAAAATTTTAAGGTTAGCGCATCCGAGGTTGGATTGGGATATATCTGAAAATCAAAATTTTGTAATTCTTTCAAACCGTTTGGCGGTGGCGCCGGAAACCAAAGGCTGTCCACCCAATCGGGGCGGTCGATAAAGGGATTGCGGTTGCCTTGAATTTGATAAACTGCATCATTTCTATTTATTTCTTTCTGGCTTACAGTGTCTTGCAAATGCCAAAGATAAAGTTGCTGCAAAGCCCAAGGTTTCAATTGTGAACCATCAACCATGCTATTATTGTCCCAACTGTTGTCTTCGGAATAATAACGAACGGCCATATAGAAATAGGTTCGCGCAAAATCTCCCTTGTATTCGTCAATGGGCTCGAAGCCGGTGCCGCTGTATCCTGCTGAAACACTGGGTCCTAACTTGCTTCCGTTTAGTGATGTCCAGGTTGGGTTGTCCACTTCTGCAAAAGGCCAATTCGAACGCTTTCCATTCACATAGCCATCAGTTGGATACACATGAAATAAATCGGATTGCATTGGCTCATTGCTTCCAAACCACGACTGTGGAAAGCTGTGTTCGCGGTTATAGCAATCTCCTTCCTGACTGTAGTTTCCACATTTGTCTGTAATGAAAGTGAACTGGTATGGCGGCGTTCCTCCGGGAATATCCGAATACATATCCCATACTTTTCCGTTGGGCTTTTTATCCGTTGTCTGATGATGATTGGGCACATTGCCATATCCAACGCCATTATGACCTTTGATAATATTGTGTAAAGCTATTTGCAAGGCTGTATCTGATTTTCCGATAGCATCATCATAGTAGCCTGACGGTATTTGGGAAAAAAGTAAAGTGCTTAAAAACAATAAATTAAATAGCAAAACTGTTTTTATGCTATGGGATTTTATAACGGTGTTCATTATTTATCTCGGGTTAAAAATTTTAATAATTGAAAGTCAAACGCATGCCACGATAATCTTCATTTAAAGCTCCGTTGTCGAAAACTTTATTTCCATTGACATAAGTTTGAACGATGGAAGAACGGAATGTTTTCCCTTCAAAAGGAGACCATTCACAATGATATAGGAGATTCTCTTTGGCAACTTTTTGTTCTTTTTTAAGATCTACAATCACAATATCAGCAAAATAGCCTGGTTTCAGGTAACCGCGTTTTTCAACTCGAAAGCAGTCAGCAGGGGCATGGCACATCTTGCGGACGATGGTCTCTAAATTCAATGTACCATCGTGGTAAAATTCCAACATGGCCTGCAAACTATGCTGCACCAATGGTCCTCCTGATGGCGCTTTAAGATAGCTGTTGGTTTTTTCTTCTATGGTATGCGGTGCGTGATCGGTGGCCACTACATCAATTTGGTCGTTTTCAAGAGCTTCTATCAAAGCTAATCTATCGGTTTCTTTCTTTATCGCAGGATTCCATTTGATTCGGGTTCCAAATTTTTCATAATCTACATCACTAAAGGTTAAATGATGTACACATACTTCAGCCGTGATGCGTTTTTCGCTTAAAGGTAAATGATTATCAAATAGTTCCATCTCGCGCGCAGTTGTCAAATGAAGCACATGGAGTCGGGAATTATGTTTTTTAGCAAGTTCCACAGCGAGGGAAGACGACAAATAGCAGGCTTCTTCCGACCTGATTTTTGGGTGTTCGGTGAT
Source organism: Bacteroidales bacterium (assembly GCA_016937295.1). GTDB lineage: Bacteria > Bacteroidota > Bacteroidia > Bacteroidales > UBA1556 > UBA6267. The sequence continues at coordinate 13,527 of JAFGWF010000127.1, read as the reverse complement.
GGGAATATTTTCACCAAATTGTTGTTTTGCAGCTTCTAAATTGGCTTTAATGGTTGCTTCATCTTCGCAATGGGTGGCAATTAGCATTTTTACTTCGTTAAAAAGTCTTGAAAGAGTTTCTTTGTTGTCAACCAGCATGTTACCAGTGGAAGAGCCCATAAAAACTTTCACGCCGCAAACCATTTTCGGATTCACTTTCAACACTTCTTCAATGTTATCGTTGGATGCTCCCATGTAGAAACTATAATTGGCCAAGCTATTTTCGGCGCCAATCTGATATTTCGATTCTAAAAGTTCTGTTGTTAAAATGGGCGGGTTATTGTTCGGCATATCCATAAATGAGGTTACACCGCCGGCAACCGCAGCGCGGCTTTCTGTAGCAATGCTGCCCTTATAAGTCATTCCCGGTTCTCTAAAATGCACCTGATCATCAATAACTCCGGGCATTAAAAGGCGGTTTTCGAGGTCGATAATCCGGTATTCCGGTTTTCGTGGAATTTCATTGTCCGAAACTTCAGTTATATAAGCTCCCTCAATCAACAGTTCGCCATGAAAAACTCTCCCATCATTAACTATGGTGGCATTTACGAATAAGGTCTTTTGACTCATAATCAAATTGTTTTGAAAGTTTGGCAAAATTAAGCCTTTTTCGAATGGGGAAAGTTGAACTTTTTATGATTTTTAACTCACGTTTTCTAAGTCAAAATAAAAAGAAAATTATAACTTATTCTATATCAAGACTTATTGTAGATTGATGATTGCGAACGATTTTCTCTACTTCATTATAGGTGATAGCTGAAATCTGAGCAATTAGTTCTTCACCAATTTTTTGATTGGCCGACTTTGTCATAACACCTAAAATATAGGGTTTATTGGGAAAATAAACTAAACCAAAATGATGAAGTTGCTGATTTTCAACTTGGCTACTTTGGTCAAAGTGATAATAGCTGCCAAACTTATGACTCATAACTACATTTGGCTGTAAAAGTCGCTTCAAGCCTAGTCTGTAATCGGATTTTGATAAAAACTCCAACGCCATATTTGAGTGATATTTAGTGAGATAGGAAGCGTTATAAAGGGTTCTGAAAAAACTGCTGTACTTCCTGATGGTCATTATTTCGTCATTGCGTTGTGTGTTGGCTTCTTTAAAAAATCCCAAATCTCTCTCCACTTTTTCGATATATTCAAGGCTGATTAGGTCTAAAAGCATGATAGTCGCTTCATTATCCGATTGGGTAATCATCTTGTCGATTAATTCCAAAACTGAATATTCCTTCCCGCTTACTAATGAGGTTGAAGACGTGCCAACGATTTCTTCTTTCTTCAGAAAATCTTGCTCTCGGGAGCCCTTAAAAACACTTTTTTGATCCAAAAATCCAGAGTTTTCTTCTTCTTTTTTAAAGGCGGCAATCATTGTAGGAACCTTCATTAAACTTGCAGGCCCGAATTTAATCTCGTCTCCGATAACAAAAAATTTATCCGTATTTAAGTCTCTAAAATATACCGCAATCTGTATTTTTTGCCTCATCGATTCGCTTCTTATGAATTCATTAACCCTATCTTCAATTTGGCTAATATAACTCCTATTCATCTGATGATAAATTTCGTTGTCAATTAACGGATTTAAAAAGGGCTTATCTCCTTTGTTTTGAGGTTTAGCGGCTGGCGCAATAGTTTGATAAATAGTTTTTTTCGCTTTGTTTCTTTTGCTTTTTGCATTGCCGCTCTCAGGATTAATTATTAAATAGGTAAATAATACCCCAATTAAAAAAACGCCAATATACCGTGATATTTGCCAGATACCAATGCTTAAATTTTTTGAAGCAGGATTTGAACTTTTGTGTGTTTTGCCCATGATAATAAAATGATTGGTTTACGATTTAATGCTGCCCATGCTTAAACCGGAAAATTACAGACAATTCTTTGTATAAAAAGGTTGCTTTACTCAATAAATTATTATATGGGATAACATACTTATTATCAGAATATTACAATATGATTAGCTTAAAAATATGCTGTCGGAATTGTAAAAGTATAATTAAATGGTTTTTAGTTGTCAAAAATGGAGTTTTTTGGGTAATTATAGTTGTTGACAAAATATGAAAAAACGGTTTTTTAGTTTTAATGGTTATCCGTATTTTTGGAAGTTTGAAAATCATTTTATGGGAAAAGCACCGAATAAACCTAACGAGACTCCTCTGATGAAGCAGTACAACGCCATCAAGGCTAAACACCCTACTGCTCTTCTGTTGTTTAGAGTTGGCGATTTTTACGAAACTTTTGGCGAAGATGCTATCAAAGCGTCTAAGATTTTGGGAATAGTTCTTACTCGCCGCGCTAATGGGTCAGCATCGCATGTGGAGCTTGCCGGTTTTCCACACCATTCTTTGGATACTTATTTGCCTAAGTTGGTTCGCGCCGGTGAGAAAGTGGCAGTCTGTGATCAACTTGAAGACCCTAAGCTCACCAAAACTATCGTTAAGCGCGGTGTTACTGAATTGGTAACTCCAGGATTGGCCTATAACGATAAAGTTCTGGAAAATAAGGAAAACAACTTCTTAGCCTCTGTCCATCTCGATGGAAAATTGGGGGGCGTTGCTTTCCTCGATATTTCTACCGGTGAATTTCTCACAGCACAAGGGAGTGTCGATTATATCGAAAAACTTCTGACTTCGTTGAGTCCACGAGAAATTGTGGTTCAAAGGGATAAAAAAGAAAATTTTGTAAAATATTTCGGAAAGAACTTTTTTCTTTCCACCTTCGATGACTGGGTTTTTACGATTGATTATTCTTATGAGTCTTTGACTCGGCATTTTCAAACCAAAAGTTTGAAAGGATTTGGTGTTGATGAACTCCAATTAGGAGTCATTGCAGCGGGTGCTATCTTGCACTATTTGAAAGAAACTCAGCATCATAAAACAGCTCATATCAATAAGATAAGCCGAATAGAGGAGGATAACTATGTTTGGCTCGACCAATTCACCATTCGCAATTTAGAATTGATGTTGCCCAATGCACCGGGATCCGTTCCCTTGCTTCAGATTCTCGATCAAACCGGAACCCCGATGGGTAGTCGCCTCCTCAAACGCTGGTTGGTGTTGCCGCTAAAAGATAAAAAACGAATTGATGACAGATTGGATGCCGTCGAATTTTTTACGAAAAAGCCGGAGATTCTTCATCATTTACGCGACCATTTAAAGTCTATTGGCGACCTTGAACGACTCATCGGAAAAGTGTCCATCGGACGTGCTAATCCTCGTGAATTGCAGCAAATTAGCAAGGCATTGCGAAAGATTCCGATGATGATAGATATTTGCAGAAGCTCCGGAATAAAGCCACTTGAAGTGGTTGCTGCTAAACTTAATCCTTGTCATAGTTTAGTGGAAGAAATCGACAAAACTTTGGAAGAACATCCTCCGGTGCTTTTGAATAAGGGTGGCGTGATTGCTTCCGGAATTTCACTCGAGCTGGACGAGCTTCGACAGCTTATGTTTAATGGCAAGGATTATTTGAAAGAAATTGTAAAAAGAGAAATTGAAGCGACCGGCATTCCTTCCTTAAAAATTGGCTATAATAACGTTTTTGGCTACTATCTCGAAGTCACTCGAACTCACACAAATAAGGTTCCTGATTCATGGATGCGTAAGCAAACACTCACTAATTATGAACGTTATATTACGGAAGAGCTAAAAGAATATGAAACTAAAATTCTCGGTGCTGAGGAAAAAATCCTTGCTTTAGAGTCTCGATTATATGATGATTTAGTAAAAAATGCCGCCGAATTTATCGATCCGGTACAGTTGAATTCATTAATGATTGCTCAGCTTGATGTGCTCACTTCCTTTGCCGAAGTTGCCACACTAAACAACTATACGAAACCCGTAATCAACGAAAGTTTTGTTCTTGAAATCAAGGATGGTCGCCATCCGGTCATCGAGAAGCAAATGCCTGCCGATGAGCCTTATATTGCCAACGATATTTTCTTAGATACAGATAAACAGCAGATTATAATTCTTACCGGCCCGAATATGAGCGGGAAATCGGCCTTGCTTCGTCAAACGGCTTTGATAGTGCTTATGGCTCAAATTGGTTGCTTTGTTCCGGCCAAATCTGCCAATCTCGGACTTACGGATAAGATTTTTACCCGAGTTGGAGCTTCGGACAATATCTCTTCAGGCGAGTCCACTTTTATGGTCGAAATGAATGAAACTGCCAGCATTCTGAATAATTTATCCGGTCGTAGTTTGATTATCCTTGACGAAATTGGCAGAGGCACAAGTACTTATGATGGCATCAGTATCGCTTGGGCTATAGTCGATTTTTTGCATTCGCATCCTACTGCTCGCGCAAAAGTGCTTTTTGCTACACATTATCACGAGCTTAACGAAATGGCAGCTTCTTTTAGCCGTATCAAAAACTTTCATATTTCGGTTAAAGAAATCAATAATAAGGTGATTTTTTTACGAAAACTTACCGAAGGTGGCTCAGAACACTCTTTCGGTATTCATGTGGCACGCATGGCCGGAATGCCTTCCAAAATTTTAAAAACCTCTGAAGTGATGCTCAAAAAATTGGAATCGACTCACTCAGGACAAAACTTGTCGGATACGGTTAAGAAAGCTTCTGAAAATAAGGCCGTTGATGATAGCTATCAGTTGAGCTTTATTCAACTTAACGACCCGCTCTTAGAGCAAATTAAAGATGATATTCTGAATACGGATATCAATACCCTAACTCCTGTGGAAGCATTGATGAAATTGAATGAAATTAAGGATTTGTTGAAAAAGAAGTAATGTGGTAATGTGAAAATGCGGTAATGCCATAATTTGGCTTTGTTCTGACTTAGTGGAGCGAAAGTGTTTGAAAAAAGGTATCAGAAATGGAAACCCACCTAACTAATCAGAAAATTCAACATGTATTGTCTGTATCTCCTTTTATGACATATATCAGACAGCTATATATGTTTGAAGAAAGGTATGTATTTTCGCCGATGAAAACTGAGATAATTTGTTTTATGGGATTAGAACGTTTTCAATAAATAATTCATTAATAATCAATTACAATTTTTTTATGAAGAAACTGATTTTTTCTATGTTGGTTGCCGGTTCTGTGGTAATGGTTTCCTGCAATCAATCTACTGATTCGACAGATGCTGAAGCAGCAGCAAAAAGTGAAGCAAAATGTGGTCAAGGTAAATGTGGCGGCGATTGTGGCGACTCTGACGAAAAAGAGGCAAAAGTAACCGACTACTTTACGGCAATGGATGCAAATGCTGATGCAACAATTTCTTTAGACGAATTTAAAAGTCATGCTGAGGCGGACTATAAAGCTAAGGACAAAAATGAAAGTGGCGATATTTGCTCAAATGAATGTATGATGTTCGATAAGTTTAATACTGATGGTGATGACAAATTGAGTCTTGAGGAATTTGTTGCAGGCCATGAAGCGATGTTTGCAAAAATTGATGCTGATGCCAATCAAGGCATTGATAAGGCTGAATGGGACAGTTTTGCCGCTACCATGCACCAAGAACATGGCGAGGCTAAATGTGGTAAATAGTGAATATTTCTGTCCAAAAGATTAACTCCGCTTAAGTCTTTTGGACAGTTTTTTACAAAAAGTTATGAAATTACGTCCAAAATATAGAATTGAGTTGGAAAACATCTATGGAGATGAAGTTCAAGACCTTATCTTAAAGGAATTAAAGAAAAAATTCCCCACTTTAGAAACGGAAACCACTCCATATTACCTTCATATTTTTATTCCTGAAAAAGACCGAAAACTATGGACTCCATTTTTAGCCATCACCTTTGAAGACGTGGAACATGGAGTGATAATTCGTTGCAGCATAGGTCCTTCCGGAAAAATTTGGCTTCCATTCGCTTTTGTTTATTCGTTTCTCGCAGTGGTAATTTTGTTTGTAAGCATTTATGGCCTTACTCAAGTGAGTCTTGGTCACGATGCTTCAATACTTTACAGTTTGATTCCTATGCTCGGTGGTGCCGCAGGCATGTATCTTTTTAGTTATTTGGGACAGAAAAAAAGTTCTGATAGCATTAATCTCTTTAATCAAATTCTTGAGGGTCTTTTCCTCGACAAACCGCAAACTTTATTGTTTAGAAAGAATTAACCTTGATGATAAAATAGTTTTTCTTCCCTTTTTGAACTAAGATAAACGTATTCTGAATCAAATCTTCTTTGCTAAATTGGTAATCTTCACTAATTTTATTTTTGTTCACCAAAACCGCTCCCTCTTTTATCATTCTTCGAGCCTCTCCATTCGACTTAAATACGCCCGTTTGTTCCGACAGAATATTTAAAAGAGGTTGATTCAATGTTTCTGAGCTGATTTCCGATTGTGGAACTCCTTCAAAAATATCTAAGAAAGTTGCTTCATCTAAGTTTTTAAGCTGATCGGTGGTTCCTTTGCCAAATAATATAGCCGAAGCATCTTTGGCCGCTTCCAAGGCTTTGTTTCCATGAACCATAGTTGTAACTTCTTCAGCCAGACGCTTTTGAAGGATTCGAAGATGTGGTTCAGCTTGATGTTGATGAGTAAGCAATGTTACTTCCTCTTGATTCAACATGGTAAAAATTTTAATATATTTTTCTGCGTCTTCGTCCGAAGTGTTGAGCCAAAACTGATAAAACTTGTAAGGCGAAGTTCTTTTGGGGTCGAGCCACACATTGCCCGACTCGGTTTTGCCAAATTTGCCACCGTCTGCTTTTGTGATTAGTGGACAGGTAAGCGCAAAAGCTTCTCCGGATAGTTTTCTGCGAATCAATTCAGTTCCTGTTGTGATGTTTCCCCATTGATCGCTGCCGCCCATTTGCAATTTGCAGTTATATTCCTTGTAAAGGTGTAAAAAGTCGTAACCCTGAACTAACTGATATGAAAACTCTGTGAACGACATGCCGGTTTTACTCTCTTCGCCAATTCGCTTCTTCACCGAATCTTTGGCCATCATATAATTTACAGTGATATGTTTTCCGATGTCTCTGATGAAATCGAGAAAAGAGAATTCCTTCATCCAATCATAATTATTCACTAAAAGAGCTTTGTTTGGAATGTCGGAATGGAAATCCAAAAAGAGTTGAAGTTGGGATTTAAGGCCTTCCTGATTTTGGCGTAAAGTGTATTCGTCCAAAAGGTTACGTTCCTGACTTTTTCCCGAAGGGTCGCCAATCATCCCGGTAGCTCCTCCAACTAAGGCAATGGGTTGATGACCCGCATTTTGAAAATGTTTGAGCATCATCACTCCAACCAAATGGCCAATATGAAGCGAATCGGCAGTGGGATCGATGCCAACATAAGCAGCAGCCATACCTTCTTTAAGCATTTCTTCAGTGCCTGGCATTACATCATGTATCATCCCTCTCCAGCGCAATTCTTCCACAAAATTCTTCATCTGCTAAGTTTTACATTTAATGCCGGCAAAAATATCAAATTATCTCTGACCTTTTTTGAGGATTTATTCGGTAAATATGTATAAAACTATATATTTGCAGCTTCTAAAATCACCAAAAATGTATATAAATATTGGGCATCGGAAATTATTTTATCAGTGGATTAACAGGACGAATCATACCGAAAGGAAGCCTGTGATTATCTTCTTGCATGAGGGGCTTGGAAGCATTGCGCAGTGGAAAGATTTTCCAACATTACTATGCGAAAGACTTGATTTACAAGGGCTTGTTTATGAGAGAGAGGGCTATGGCCACTCTTCATTTTGGCCTGATGAAATCCCTGATGATTACCTGATTCAGGAGGCTTTGGAAGTTCTCCCTGAATTAATTCACAAACTGAATATCCGTCAGTATTATCTGTTTGGGCATAGCGATGGAGCTACAATTGCACTTTTTCACGCAACAAAACCACAAACCGGACTTCTTGCCATGGCCATCGAAGCTCCCCATGTAGTGATTGAGAAAAATACGATGGGTGCCTTGCAAAATGCTGCTACTTTGAATCCCGATTTTATTATGAAATTGGACAAATATCAACATGGCAGAGCGTCAAAACTGGTGGGATTATGGAGTAATTTCTGGCTTAACCCCGACCGTCAAAATTGGACTATGGTGGATTATTTAACTTCGATTAGTTGCCCGATGATTCTTATTCAAGGGGATGAGGATCAGTTCGGTTCATTTCTTCAATTGGAGATTATAAAGGAAAAAACTCAATCTATAATTGCCGAATTGCGACTTGAAAACTGCGGCCATATTCCACATCTACAGTATCCTGTAGAGGTAATGGATGCTACTGCACACTTTTTTTTGAAATAATATTTCGAGACCACCCTTGTTAAAAAATTGTGAGGTTTTTTTGGGGATTTATGGTAAAAAAATGCACAAAAAATATTTTGTATTAAAAAAAAACCTATTTTTGGAAACCATAATTACTTACTAATAATCACAATTATGAAACAACTCATCAACCTTTTTATTCTGATTCTCGGGTTAGGTATGTCTTCTATCTATGCGCAGCCAACATTAACAGCAACAGCAAGTTCGACAAATGTGTGTGCAGGTAGTCAGGTAACTTTAATGGCCGATTATAATATTCTTTTGGAGTATAATGGATTTAATAATCAAACCCTTGGGACAGGATGGTCTTCTACAGCAGCAAATCCGGTCTTTACTAATCCTTGTGGAGCCGGTCCTGTTTCTTGGTATGCCTGGGTTGGTACAACTGGAAGTCAAACGCGAGTTTTGGAATCTGTTAATTATACACTTGATCAAGGTCAATTTATTATTTCTTGGTATATGAAATATGGAATAGAACAAATTAGCGCCAATTGTGAAGATCCGGATGATCCTAACGAAGGTGTACATTTGCAGTATTCTTCAAATAATGGTGCAACCTGGACTGATTTTTCTCCCCCAAATATGAACCCTGTAGGAATAAACAGTTCAAATCCTCCTTTTTCCACCTCTTTTTTCGGACGCGGAGGCTATTGGCCCCCAGTTTCATCTCAGAGTGCACAGGCGTCAAGCACATTGTATTATTGGCATCAGTATAAAAGCGTCATGATTATTCCAACTAATGGAACTCAACTAAAATTCCGTTTTGCACAATTATCTAATTCATCAACAGGTTTTGATGCTTGGGGAATTGATGAGGTTTATACTTATTACAAACCATCAGTTGCTAATTATACTTGGTCAACAGGCGATTCGACTATTAAAGTTTTCAATGTTTATCTTCCTCCGCATCCTCAAAATATCGCTTATGATACCTGTTTTGTGGTTAGTGCATGGTCGAGTTTTAATCCTACACCGGTTTTTGATACTATCTGCGTTACAGTTCATCCTCAATTAAATATTGATATTCTTGCATCGGACACTTCATTTTGTACAGGCGACTCAATACTTCTCCAAACACAAAGTAACGGCCCCGGGATATCCAATTGGAGTATAAATGGAATAATCTATAATAACATAACGACATTAAAGAAAGACTTTCCGTCAGGGAACTATAATGTGACCTTATCAGTTCAGAATATTTGTGGAATAGATACAGCGACTGCTAATTTCACGTACTACCAAACTCCTTCATCCAATTTTTCGGCTAATATTACATCTGGTTGCACTCCATTAAATGTTCAATTTACCAATGATACCACTTTCCCTGCTCAACATTATAATTGGACTTTTGGAGACGGTATTGTTGCAAACCAGCTTAACCCCTCTCATATATACAATGGCCTTGGAAGTTTTTCCGTTAGTCTTATCGCAAAAGACACCATCAATGGTTGTTTAGCAACAAAAACTTATCCCCAACTAATCAACGTAACTTGTGGCTCTCCGTGTTCGGTGGTGAGTAGCATCGTGAGTCAAGGAAACGGATTTATTTGTTTAGGCGATAGTCTTTTGCTTTCCTCCGGTACAGTCTTATCAACCTATTCCTACCAGTGGATTAAAGACGGCGTTGAAATCCCTGGAGCTACAGGATCAAATTTTTGGGCAAAAGGCGAGGGTGTATATAAATTGAAGATTACGGACAACTGTATTGTATTTTCTCCTGATTTAAATGTTCAGTTTTATCCTGAAATGAATCCGCTGATTTCCTATATCGCGGTTCCAAACTGTTTTTCAGATAGTGCAAAATTAGCTCTAAATAACTCTTATACTGCATATTATTGGAATAATGGTGATACAACAAGTCAAATTTGGGTAAATCAAACTGGAATATACACGGTGCTTGTTACCGACTCCAATGGTTGTAGCGAACAATCTGCGCCTTTCGATTATGTTAACTACCTTGCTACAGGCCCCCAAATATGCCACGCCACATTTGATAATAATCTTGAAAAGAATGTTTTATACTGGCAGAAGGATTGCCAAAATGTGGTCAAGGAATATTTGATATTAAGGAGCGATGATGTGAATACTCAATATCAGTTGGTTTCCTCGGGGAACCATCCAAGCACTAATTTTTATATCGATACTAACAGCACACCTAAGGACTTGATTTACAGCTATTACCTGAAAGCTATAGACAATTGCTTAATGCAATCCGTAATGAGCCAGTTGGTGACATCAACCAAACTCCGAGTCAACAGCGACTTAAACAATAAATGGATTCTGTCGTGGAATCTCACCAATTTACCTATTTCAGCCCTCTATCTCATTTATCGCGGTACCACCAAAGCAAACCTTCAACTTATAGACAGTGTGCCTGCTTCGCAAAATATCTATCACGACCTTTCTGCACCTTCCGGCGATTTGCTCTACCAGATTGGATACCGATTGGATAACGGCTGTCAGATCAATAATTTTACTCCGGCGAAAATAGCACTTTCCAACTTCATCTCCACAACTGAGGCTGAGAATCTGGGATTTGGGAATCAGCACGTTAATTCGGATATTAAGTTGTTTCCAAATCCGAATGATGGTAGGTTTGTGATTGCTTTTAAAGACCTTCCAAATATAATTACAGGCATACAAGTTTTTAATTTGGCTGGAGAAAAGGTTTTTTCAGATGAAGTCAATCATGATTATTCTGACGAAATTGAGGTTTCTTTAGATAAGTTCTCTACCGGAATATACTTTGTGCTTATCTACGACCAATTTGGAATTTGTGATTTGAGAAAGGTCATAATTCAAAACAATTAAGTCTAATGTGTAAAATAATTTTTAAAATTACAAAACATAATTTATAACAAACATGTTATCTTTTTCAAGGTTGTTACAATTTAAATCAAATAGTCAAAACGTAAAATATTCAATCGCATGAGAAAAAGTCTTTTTATGCTATTAAGCTTTCTTATTGGACAATTTACTTCGTTAGAGGCGCAAATTGAGTTAATTACTAAAGTAAGTGCAGACACGGTTTGTGCAGGCAATACTGTTAATCTATCCGCAAAGCTAAGTTATTATACTTTCCACGATAGTTTGACAAATTCATATTCAAGTAGTTTTTGGGCAGGTACGAGTCCAATGTTCTATAGTAATCCTTGTTCTCCAGGCCCAGCAGGCCCTTATGCTTGGACGATACCTAATACTATTTTACCTCGACATTTTACATCTAAATCTATCCCATTTTTTCCTGGTGAAATTAATATTTCTTGGAAAATGAAATATGGTATAGATGAAAATTCAACTGTTTGTGAAGAACCGGACGACATAAATGAAGGGGTTCATCTTCAGTATAGCAACCTCCCCACAGGTGGATTTTTAGATTTTCCGGTGGCGAATGTTGATCCAATTGGTCCAAACAGTATCAATCCACCTTTTATAACTACTGTACCTGGAAGTGGTTCCTATTGGGCACCAAAGGCTACTCGGAGTGAACGATTAAATAGCAGTTTGTATTATTGGCATGATTATGAGACCACAATGACTATTCCATCAAATTATTCCTCATTTTATTTTCGGTTTGCACAACTCTATGTTACCAGTAATACATACGATACTTGGGGTATTGACGAAATTACGGTGCGCTTATTTGATAATCAAGCGCTGTTTAGTTGGTCAACTGGTCATTCGGGATCACAAGCCAGCAATATTCTCCTTAAACCTCATCCTCTGAATATTATGTATGATACTTGTTTTTATGTCGTTGGATGGTCGCAAAATTTTCCGAATGTTATTCTAGATACCACTATTTGTGTGACTGTATTACCAGTTCCTACTTCTACCATTGTTATGTCTGAAAATGAAATTTGTGCGGGCGATTCTATAACTCTCACAGCTTATACAAATCCAGGAATGGATTTTAGGTGGGAAATAAATGGACAGAATTTTGGAAACACTTCACCAATAAATGTATCATTTCCTGAAGGGAATTATAATGCTAAGCTGTATGTGTCTAATTCAATTTGTGACACAGCAGTTTCACAATCCTCATTCACTGTACATCCGATGCCTAATCCGGATTTTTCGGTTAACTCAATAATTGGATGTGCTCCTCTTATTGTACAGTTTAATAATTTAACCCAATCTCAGGTGTCACAATATCAGTGGTATATGGGGGATGGATCGGTTTCAAATGCCATTAACCCTTCTCATACATATCTTAATGAAGGTCAATTCTCTGTAAGGTTAAAAGCAGTAAGCGTTAATGGTTTGTGTAGTAATACAAAAATTTATAACGACCTGATTTCTGTTCCATGCGGGGCTCCTTGTTCCTTATCAACAACAATTTTACATCAAGGCTCGGATACAATTTGTATCGGCGATAGCACCATGCTTTCATCATCTCTTATAAATACTAATTATAGCTATCAATGGTTATTAAACGGAGGCATAATTCCTGGCGCTAATGCTCCAACTTTTTATGCTAAAAATGAAGGGGTTTATAATGTAAAAGTATCTGACAGTTGCACTACTTTTTCTGCTGATTATCAAATATTTGAATTCCCATCTATTAACCCTCATATTGTTGCTTTGTCGCCGTACAATTGTATTTTTGATAGTTTAAAATTGCTGCTGCCGACAACTTATAATACTTATTATTGGAGTACAGGAAATACGTCCTCTGAATTGTGGGTTAATCAAAGTGGTAATTATTATGTTCACGTAACTGATGATTATGGTTGCGAATTGAAATCAGCGCCATTTGATTATATCAATTATTCGACTAATAGTCCATCCATTTGTTATGTCACTTTTGATAACGATTTAGAAAAAAACACTTTAGTTTGGAATAAAGACTTTTTAAATTTTTTAGTTGATTATAACATTTATAGAAGTGATAATCAAAACACTCAAGTTATACTGGTTGATTCTTTAATTGACCCTTTGTTGAATAAATATTTGGATATCAGTTCTGACCCGAAATTTTTTGTATATAACTATCAGATATTAGCTAATGACAAATGTTTCAACAGCACTCCAATGAGCCAGCCTATTTCATCAACCAAACTCCATGTCAACAGCGATTTAAACAATAAATGGATTCTGTCGTGGAATCTCACCAATTTGCCTACCTCGACTTATTACCTCATTTATCGCGGTACCACAAAAGCAAACCTCCAACTTGTGGACAGTGTACCTGCTTCGCAAAATATCTATCACGACCTT
>JAFGWF010000126.1 GCA_016937295.1 Bacteroidales bacterium | reverse complement strand
TGGTTGATGCCGGCCTTGCGTACCAAATCGACCCACGGCTGTGGAATTCCCAATTCCATAAAGTCCTCATCAGTGGTGATGTCGGCTTTTTTCTCCGGACGCATCTGTGGAAAAAACAAAACTTCTTGTATGGTTTCTTGGTTGGTCATAAACATCACTAAGCGGTCGATGCCGATGCCCATGCCGGAAGTTGGAGGCATGCCGTATTCCAAAGCCCGCAAGAAATCTTGGTCGATAAACATGGCTTCGTCGTCGCCTTTTTCCGACAGACGCAACTGCTCCTGAAAACGCTCCCTTTGGTCGATGGGATCATTGAGCTCGGTGTAGGCATTTGCCAATTCCTTTCCATTCACAAACAACTCAAACCTTTCGGTAAGGCCTGCATCGGTGCGGTGCTTTTTTGTAAGTGGCGACATTTCAACAGGATAGTCGATGATAAAGGTCGGTTGAATATAGTTGTGCTCGCATTTTTCACCAAAAATCTCATCAATCATCTTTCCTTTTCCCATGGTTTGATCGACTTCGAGGCCAAGAGTTTTGCAAACATTCCTCACTTCATCCTCATTCATTGGAGTCAAATCGAAACTGGTATGCTCTTTAATTGCATCCAATAGCCGAACTCTTTTGTAAGGTTTCTGATAGTCAATAGTTTGATTGCCAAGGGTTACTTTCGTAGTGCCGTGAATTTCCATTGCGATTTTTTCGATCATAGTTTCGGTAAATTCCATCATCCAATGGTAATCTTTGTAAGCCACATAAATTTCCATTACGGTAAATTCGGGGTTGTGTGTGCGATCCATTCCCTCATTACGGAAATCTTTTGCAAATTCATAAACGCCTGTAAACCCGCCAACTATGAGCCTTTTAAGATAAAGCTCATTTGCAACGCGCAAATATAAGGGCATATTTAGGGCATTGTGGTGCGTGATAAAAGGACGTGCAGCAGCACCGCCCGGAATTGGTTGCAAAATTGGGGTTTCCACTTCTAAATAGCCAAAGGAATTGAAGTAGTTGCGCATGGTGTTGATGATTTTTGTGCGCTTAATAAATCCTTCACGTACTTGTGGATTCACTATCAAATCGACATAACGTTGACGATATCGTTGCTCAGGGTCGGTGAAAGCGTCGTAAACCTGACCATCTTTCTCTTTAACGATTGGGAGAGGGCGTAACGACTTGCTCAGTAGCTTCAACGACTTCACATGGATGCTAAGCTCTCCCATTTGAGTTACGAAGGCAAAACCCTCAACGCCAATGATATCGCCAATGTCCATCAGTTTTTTAAACACCGTATTATATAGAGTTTTATCCTCGTCAGGGCAGATATCATCGCGTTTGATATAAAGTTGAATGCGACCTTTTTCGTCTTGAATTTCGGTGAAACTGGCGGCACCCATGATTCTACGCCCCATAATACGACCGGCAATTTTCACATTGGAAAAAGCCTCTGGATTTGATTCATATTTTTCATGCAATTCTTGGGTAGTAGTATTCACTTCAAATTGCTCAGGCGGATATGGGTTGATGCCCAAATTGTTTAGCTCTTCCAAAGATTGACGCCTTAATAGTTCCTGTTCGCTTAATTGCTGACTCATAATTTATTATGTATAATTTGATAGAAAGAATCTTTTAAAAATCTTAATGAAAAAAATATTTTGCAAAGTAAAACCATTTTGCAAATAAGGTAAAAAAAAAGCTGTCGCAACGGTTTACAACAGCTCAAAATTTTTAAAGATGTAGGTTAAATACCTTCACCTGCAATAGCTCTGATGTCTTCGTCCACCAAGATGCGGCCACAATATTCGCAAACAATAATCTTGTTGTGCATACGGATATCAAGTTGGCGCTGAGGGGGGATTTTATTGAAGCAACCGCCGCAAGCATCCCTTTCGATAGGAACAACTGCAAGGCCATTGCGCGCATTTTTGCGAATACGTTTGTAAGCATTTAACAAACGAGCATCAATCATCGATTCGCTCAGAGCAGATTTGTCGAGAAGGTCTTTTTCATCGTTCTCTGTTTCAGTAACAATCTCGGTGAGCTCTTCCTTTTTGGTTTTCAAGTCGTCTTGGCGTTCTTCCAATTTGACCCTTGATTGCTCAATGGTTTCATGGGTTACATCTAACTTATAACTGTATTCGCCAATTCTCTTTTCAGCCAATGTGATTTCAAGTTCTTGATATTCAATCTCTTTTGTCAACGAGTCGTACTCTCTGTTATTACGGACATTATTTCGTTGGTCTTCGTATTTTTTAATCAGTTCACGGCTATCGTTAATGATGGCTTTTTTCGTTTTAATATTTTGCTCAAGCTCAGAAACTTCCGCTTCTAAATTTTCGAGGCGAGTTGTCAAACCTTCAATTTCGTCTTCAAGGTCTTGAACCTCTAAAGGCAGTTCGCCACGAACGTTTCGAAGCCGGTCAATTTTGGTGTCGATAAGCTGTAAACGGGTTAAAGCGGTGAGCTTTTCAACTACGGTAAGCTCTTTTTGAGTTGCAGCATCATCAGATTTTGCTTTGTTCATATACTGTAAATAATTGATTAAAAATAGTTTATCGGATTTGTAACGATGTCCGATTTAAGGAACGCAAAGGTAGGAAATTTTTCTTTTAGTAAATCACATAAAATTTCTTTAGTAAATTGCTCACTTTCATAGTGTCCGATGTCGCAAAGAATCAGTTTTCCATTTGCATCAAAAAACTCGTGATATTTTATATCTCCCGTAATATAAGCGTCTGCATTTTGCCGAATGGCATCGCTAATTAAAAATGCGCCACTGCCTCCACAAAGTGCTACTCTTTTTACTTCATTTCCAACTAATTGCGTATGACGAATGCACGCGGCACTAGTGATTTCTTTCAGCTTTTTCAGAAAGACTTGGGGCTCAATTGCTTCCGGCAAATCTCCAATGACACCTGCACCAATTTGACTTGCGTGATTTTCAACAGGATATAAGTCGTAAGCTACTTCCTCATAAGGATGTGCCTGAATCATCGCTTTTAAAACCTTGTTTTTCAGGTGTTTCGGTAAAATGGTTTCGATTCGGGTTTCCGGCTCAAAATGGTTCTCACCCATTGTACCAACGAATGGATTGGCTTCATCTGAGGCTCTAAAACTGCCTAAACCTTCCACATTGAAACTGCAATTATCGTAGTATCCGATAGTCCCCGCTCCGGACTCAAAGATAGCTTGACGAACTGCATTTGCATGAGACACAGGGCAAAAAACGACTAATTTGAGGAATTGGTTTTCTAAGGGACGAAGCACTTTAGCGTTGAGTAAACCTAATCTTGAAGCAATAAAACTATTGGTTCCGGAAGTCAGATTGTCGAAATTGGTGTGAATTGCGTAAAGACTCAGATTATTCTTAATGCACGAAATCACTAATTTTTCAATGGAATTGCTTCCGGTAAGTTTCTTTAACCCCTTAAATATCAGCGGATGATGAGTGATGATAAGGTTAGCTTTTTGGTTCAAAGCTTCTTGTAAAACATCTTCCGTAAAATCGATACTGATGATGGCTTTTTGAAAAACTTCGTCAGCACTACCAACTAATAAACCGCTATTATCGTAGTTTTCCTGAAGAGCTGGAGGGAATTTTGATTCTAAAAATGAGATTATGTCTTTGATTTTAATAGGGTTATGTTCTTTCATTGCATGACTGTTTAAGAAAGGTAAAAGTAGAAAAAGTTTAAAGGGTGGAGTATAAAAATAATTTTTAACTCGTGAGCATAATCTCCCTTTATATCCTCGACTTCAAACCACTTATCCATTATCTTACATGAGTTAAATTCTCTCATATTTCTATTGATAATTTTCATGGAGGCTTATGGTAAATAGACCTTTATTTGTTTTTTAAATAACAATAAAGGTATATAGTTTTGCCAAACAGTTTAAACACTGTTAGTAAACATTTTTTTAAATATAATATTATGAAACCCAATCATATAGAACATATTGGAATAGCCGTTGAAAACTTAGAAGAGAGTATAAACTACTACGAAAAAGTTTTAGGTTTAGAGTGCTACGCAGTCGAAGAAGTGACTGATCAAAAGGTAAAAACAGCATTTTTTATGGTAGGTCAAACTAAGATTGAGCTTTTAGAGTCAACCGATCCGGAAGGCCCAATTGGTAAATTTATCAGCAAAAAGGGTGCTGGAATTCACCATATTGCTTTTGCGTTCGACGATGCTCAAGAGGCACTCGACAATGCAGCCGCAAATGGCGTTCAATTAATCGACAAAACTACGCGCAAAGGAGCAGAACAACTGAATATTGGTTTTTTGCATCCCAAATCGACCGGTGGTGTCCTTACCGAATTTTGCAGCAAATAAATCGCAAAATTGATAGAAGAAGTTCACTTTTAAACTATATAACTGTAATTCAATGAGTAAGCAAGAAAAAATTAACAACCTAATCAAATTGCGCGAAAAAGCAATGTTGGGTGGTGGTGAGAAGAAATTGCAATCGCAACATGATAAAGGCAAATACACGGCACGTGAGCGCATAAACATGATTTTGGACGAAGGCAGTTTTGAGGAGTTTGACATGTTTGTAGAGCACCGTTGCACCGACTTTGGCATGGACAAGGAGCATATCCTTGGCGATGGTGTCATTACCGGTCATGGTACTATCGACGGGCGATTGGTGTATATTTATTCCCAAGATTTTACTGTTTTTGGTGGAAGTCTCTCCGAGAGTTTTGCCAGAAAAATATGTAAGGTGATGGATATGGCCATGAAAACCGGCGCTCCAGTGATTGGCATCAACGACAGCGGTGGAGCGCGGATTCAGGAAGGTGTAAATTCTTTAGCAGGTTATGCCGAAATTTTCGAGCGCAATATTTTAGCCTCAGGCGTGATACCTCAAATTTCAGCCATTTTCGGTCCTTGTGCCGGCGGAGCTGTTTATTCGCCTGCTCTCACCGATATTGTGATTATGAGCAACAAAACCAGCTATATGTTTGTTACCGGTCCAAAAGTTACTAAAACTGTTACCGGCGAAGACATTAGTGTGGAAGACCTTGGAGGAGCAAATGTTCACGCTTCAAAATCAGGCGTTTGTCATTTCAGAGCTGATGATGAGGATGAGGGTATAATGTTGATTCGCAAAACGTTGGAGTACTTTCCTCAGAACAATCTTGAGGAGCCGATTCAAACCGTTTGCACCGATCCAATCGACCGTGTGGAAGACGTGTTGAACGACATCATTCCTGAAAATCCAAACCAGCCTTACGACGTGATGGACGTTATTCATACCATTGTTGATAATCAGGAATTTTTGGAATACTCACGACGCTACGCAAAAAATATTGTTACCGGATGGGCAAAATTTGATGGAATGCCGGTAGGAATTGTGGCCAATCAGCCAAACTATCTTGCCGGAGTTCTCGACATCAACGCCAGCCGAAAAGCAGCTCGATTTGTTCGTCTTTGCGATGCTTTCAATATCCCAATTCTCACCTTGGTTGATGTTCCGGGATTTTTACCCGGCAGTCAGCAAGAACATGGAGGAATCATTCTTCATGGAGCTAAATTGATGTTTGCTTATGGTGAGGCTACCGTTCCAAAAGTGACCGTAACCTTGCGTAAATCCTACGGTGGAGCTCACGATGTGATGAGTAGTAAGCAGTTGCGTGGCGACATCAACTACGCTTGGCCAACTGCTGAGATTGCGGTTATGGGGTCGAAAGGTGCGGTTGAGGTTTTAGAAGCCCGTGCTATGAAAGATATGAGCCCTGAAGAAGCCGCAAAATACGCTGCCGCAAAAGAGCAAGAATACAACGAAAAACTTGCAAATCCTTATCAAGCAGCAAAATATGGCTTTATCGATGATGTGATTGAACCACGAAATACCCGTTTTCGCGTGATTCGTGCTTTTAAAATGTTAGCTACTAAAAAGGATGTGAATCCGCCCAAAAAGCATGGTAATATTCCTTTGTAATAAACTTTAAATCAATAAACTATGGCAACCATTCTATTAAATTTTTGGGATTTAGGTTTATCCATCACCTTAATTGGTTACACAACCGTGCTTTTTGCTTTATCGCTTTTGTGGGGATTTTACACCTTGATTCCCAAGATTATTGATGCGGTAAATAAATATGAGCTTCGCCGACAAGGGCGTCAGGAATGTGCTCAAAAGGATTCATTAGACATCACAGGTGAAACAGCCGCCGCAATTGCAATGGCACTTCACTTTTATTTTGGCGAGTTACATGAAACGGAAAGTGGCAAAATTACCATCAAAAGGGTATCGAAAAATTACTCCCCGTGGAGCTCAAAAATATATTCTGTAACAAGAAGATTATAATGGCAATAATCAAGAAAAATTAGATAAAATTTTACATAATGAAGAAGTTCAAATTCAAAATAAGAGGCAATAACTACGAAGTAGAGA
This sequence comes from Bacteroidales bacterium, assembly GCA_016937295.1. Taxonomy (GTDB): domain Bacteria; phylum Bacteroidota; class Bacteroidia; order Bacteroidales; family UBA1556; genus UBA6267. Next base: position 4,961 of record JAFGWF010000126.1, on the reverse strand, counting down.
TTGGCGAAATAAGCAAAAATACTATTCAAATCGAGGTGAATGGTACCGAGTATCTTGTTGAGGTTGAGGAGGATGTTAAAGAATCGAAAACTCCGGTACTAAAACGCGCTCCGATAAATACGCATAAAGTGGCGCAGAAAGGCGCGGATACCGTCACTACATTTACTGTGAAAAGTCCCTTACCCGGAAATATCATGCAGCTTTTTGTTCAGAATGGCTCTGAGGTAAAAGTGGGCGATAAACTCCTGATTTACGAGGCAATGAAAATGGAAAATACCATCACCGCTGAGAAAGATGGAAAAATCGCTAATTTGAAAGTGCAGGTGGGCGATACAGTTTTGCAAGATGTAGTATTAATGGAAATCATTTAGGCTATGGGTATTAGAAAATTATTAACAGTTGTTGCTGCAATGGCAGTGATTGTGGTGGTTTCATCAGCCTTTGGTCTTGGTGATAACATAAATCCCACGGTTACTGAAACGGTTGCAGATGCTGCTACAAGCTCAGAAAGTGCTGACTTTCAAGGATTGCAAAAATTTATTGAATATTCAGGTTTTGAGAATGCAACTGCAGGGCATTTTGTGATGATTTTAGTTGGATTATTCTTTATTTTTCTGGCTATTCGTTACGATTACGAACCATTATTACTTATTCCAATTGGCTTTGGAGTAATCATTGGAAATATTCCTTTTTTAGAAAATAGCGGTCTGATGTTGGGGATTTATGAGCAAGGCTCAGTGCTAAACTATCTTTATAAAGGTGTGACCTTAGGTATTTATCCGCCACTTATCTTTTTGGGCATTGGGGCTATGACCGATTTTTCATCCTTGATTTCCAATCCAAAACTTATGCTTCTTGGTGCTGCTGCTCAAATCGGTATCTTTATCACGTTTATTGGCGCTTTAGCCTTAGGTTTCTTGGCTCCCGAGGCAGGTGCAATTGCGATAATTGGTGGTGCTGACGGCCCGACAGCTATTTTCCTTTCATCCAAATTGGCTAATGGAATGAATTTCTACGAAGGCGTTCAAGTGAAAAACCTTATCGGACCTATCGCTATTGCAGCTTATTCCTACATGGCTTTAGTGCCTGTTATTCAGCCTCCTGTCATGCGATTATTAGTGTCGAAAAAGGAAAGAACCATTCGGATGAAACCTCCACGAGTAGTCCCTAAAGTGGAAAAAATTATCTTCCCAATTGCCGGATTCATTCTTACAGCTTTCATTTCGCCCAGTTCCATGCCTCTTTTGTCTATGCTTTTTCTGGGTAACTTGTTGAAAGAAAGTGGTGTAACTAAACGTCTTGCCGACACGGCTCGCACCTCTTTGATTGATATCGTAACCATCATCCTCGGTGTAACGGTTGGCGCTTCAACTCAGGCTACGGTTTTCCTCAATAGCTCTTCTTTATTGATTTTTGCCTTAGGTGCCGGGTCGTTTATTGTTGCCACTGCCGGAGGAATTCTCTTTGCTAAATTTATGAATCTTTTCCTGAAAGAAGACAACAAAATCAATCCATTGGTTGGAGCTGCAGGTGTTTCGGCTGTGCCCGATAGTGCACGGGTAGTTCAACATGAAGGTTTGAAATACGACAAAAACAACCATTTGCTGATGCACGCCATGGCGCCAAATGTAGCTGGTGTGATTGGTAGCGCTGTGGCTGCCGGACTTTTGCTCAGTTTCTTAGGGAGTTAATTGTTGTGTGCTTCTTAATTCATTAAACCTTTTTCGGGCTTCAATGGTAAAAAGACTGCCCGGATAATCTATCAGCAATTTGCTATACAAATCAAGAGCTGTGGGTAAATCCTTCAGCTCTTGATCATTTATACGAGCCATCATTATCAATGCGTTATCGGCTATGCTGCTATAAGGATATAAACTGGTAACTTTTTCGTAAAACGAAAGGGCTGAGTCGATTTGATGCAATGATTTATACACTTCCGCCCTTCGGAAATGCACAAAAGGGAGAATATTATGTCCGGGGAAAATGGCTTCAATGGTGTCGAAAAGAAGAAAAGCATCAGCGTATTGTTGTTGAAGAATGAGCAAGTCGGCGCGTGCAAAATAGCCCAAAGTAGTATAAGTAGAATCCGCATCTATATTTTCATCAATCAGCAGCGACAATTCGAGGGCATCGTTGGCAATAAGCTTTGAGGTAGCTCCTTTTAGGACGTCCAACTGAACTTTTGCCCATTCCATTTCGCCGACAAAATAAAAAAACCGAGCGGCTTTAAATTTTGCCTCAAAACCAATTGGGTCGTTTTTAAATTCTTTTTCCACTTGTTTATAGAGAAGGCTTGCACTCCATTTTTCGCCTTTAAAAAGCAGAATATCACCAAGTTCCATTTTGGTTTCGGCATAAATTTCACGTGGCAGACCGGCCATGAGAAGGATTTCTTCCAAGAGAATTTGACCTTTGGAGGGTTGTTGCAGCCAAAAAGTTTTAATCTGTGCCAAATTGCGCATCAGGTCAACCGTTGTGCGATTGTGGCCGTATTTTTCTAAGATAGCTTCATAGTCGTCCTTTAGCTTGACTAAGGTTTCACGCTCGGGTATCTTGCCGTCAGTCAGGCTTTTATATTCAGTGTGTAGCAGGTTTATTTCGGCACTTTGATAAAACCTACCTGTTTTGCCAAGGCTCAAAATATAGCGATAAGCATCGGAAGCAAGTTTGTATTGTTTGTTGGAAATCAATATATTGGCAAGCTCAATCACCCGATTTCCCTCCTCGCCAAACTGGCGATCTAATGCTTTAGCTTGCAAAAGTGCTAAGGCGAAATCTTGCTTTTGAATGGAATACCAATACAGAAGCTCGGAATAGATGGTTTTGTTTGGATATTTTTCGGTGCGCGCCAATAATTCCTCGCGAAGAGCTTCTGAGATTTTTGAACTGCCAAAATCCGAAATCACAAGCTGAAATTTTCCTTGAACCAGATTTATATATTCATCGGAGGAATGAACTAAATCGAGGTAGGTGGAAATCATCGAATTATAGTCGCCTTTAGCTTGATAGATGTCGGCCATTTCGATATTTAAAGGAGGCGAAAACTTCCCCTTGCCTTTTTCTAAAACCTCAAGCGCATAGTTAAATAGGTCGCGTTGACGAAAGGCATTGGATAAATAGACATATTCATCGCGTGTTTTCCCGGGCTTGCGAACCAAATTGCTAAAAATCTTTTCAGCTTTTCGACTTTCTCCGGCCATCTGATAGATATAACCCAGCTCAACCTCGTATCGCACATCGGAAGGGTGTTTTTTGGCAACCGATTTAACAAAGCTTTCGGCTTGCGAAAACTTAGAGTCGGCAAGAAGCGAGTTGAGGTAGTAATTATAAAAATATAAGCTTGGTTTTTTGCGATAAAGCTGCTCAAAAAGCTCGGCTGCTTTGTCGTATTGTGCTGACTGATAATATTCTAAGGCAAGTTTTTCTTCGGTGGCCGGTTGAGCCAAAACCGAAAGACAACTCCCCTGAAGTAAAAACAGAACAACCGCATACTTAATTAAAAAAAAAGGAATATGGAGAGAGAGTTTCATTTGTTTACATTTAATTGTTTAACACTAAGGACTTCCGTGTAATAATTGAGCGGAATAGCATGATAAAAATTCATTACAGAGGGTGTTTAATAATTATTTAAATCATACTTATTTCTTAAATAACCTCAGTTCGATGTAAAAGGTCAATACATTTAAGTCATATCTAACAGATTTACAGATTCCTCACTTCTTCCGATAGCCATCGGAACAGAATGACGATTGTGTAGTAAGCATTGGGCAGAGGGAAAGGAAGGGAGGCGAAGCCGCCCATCCTTTCCTTCTGCTTTTCTTTTAATTCTAAAATGTCATTCGAACAAAGTAAGGAATCTCATAATAACAGATATTGATAATAAATTAAAGAAAAATCACATCTAATTCACGTTAAATAATGATAATATAATTACATCTGCAAAAATAAGTAACAAAGATAATAATCGAAGAAAAATCGTAAAAGTTAAAAAATTTTTAATTTAGAAACATTTCATTAAAAAAAAGTTTATATTTGTCGTGCTGAAAAAATAGCGAAATGGGTAGAAATAGAGGAGGAAATTCAGCAAGAAAACCATAAGAGAATACGAGCTTTAAAAGGAAGCATAAAATAATTAACAGATGATTTTAGAAATAACATTTGAGTTATCAGGGATAAAACAAATATTGCCGCTGAATTATCAGTACGCATTAGGCAGTTGGATTTATCGTGTGATAAGTCGTGGTGATAAAGAATATGCCGAAAAGCTTCATGCCGAAGGATTTAGATTAGAAAATGGAAAAATATTTAAACTTTTTTCATTTTCAAATCTACGTTTTCCAGATAAAACATCTAAACTAATACCTAAATCGGATCGATTGGAGATAAGGAGTCGAGAAGCAAAATTGGATATAGGATTTTATGTGCCTGAGTTGATGTCGAATTTTGTTAAAGGGCTTTTCGAGAATCTTGAGTTAGAGATAGGCGACCGAATAAGTGTGATTTCGATGAAAGTTAAATATGTTGAGGTTCAAAATCTTACATTACCACAAAACGGACCGTATCGCATACGAGCCATCACTCCAATTGTTATGGGATTTAAGCGGGAAGGTGTTAAGCATGAAGTTTATGAGGCGCCGGATGTAGCAGATTATGGGGAAAAATTCCTCCAAAATTTAGCCTTTAAGTACGAGGCAGCTACGGGCAAAAAGATAGAATTAGAAAAGATGTATTTCAGGTTGCTAACTGAGAAACCAAGAAGCAAGAAAATCACTATCAAAGATCATACGCCGGAGAGAACCGAGATTAGAGGCTATCTGTATGAATTTGAGATAGATGCGCCAAGAGAAATAGTGGAATTAGGACTCACCGCCGGTTTTGGCCGCGAAAATAGCTGGGGCATGGGCTGGTGTGAGAGGGTTAAATATAATAAGGTATGAATGAAACTTATAAAATGATTGAGT
>JAFGWF010000125.1 GCA_016937295.1 Bacteroidales bacterium | reverse complement strand
CATGTCATAGCGGCAATTTTCCTTCGGCAGGTGTGGCTCTTGATAATTACCAGGCCGTAAAAGCAGTAGCTTCAAGCGGTGCTCTATTAGGCTCCATCCGACACGAAAACGGTTATTCTCCCATGCCAAAAAACAGCGCCAAACTGAACGACTGCGACATTCGCAAAGTGGAGATTTGGATTCAAAATGGCTCCTTAGAAAATTAGTCTATGCACAAAATCAAAAAACTCATCTTCGCAATGTTGATTCTTGGGCTTCTCGGAGGCTCATATTTTTGGTTTTTTGTTTATAACAAAGCCCATGTCAACTACAAAACAGCTCAACCCATCGCAAAAATGGACGCTGATTCATGCTATTATGCCTTTTCAACAGGGTCCGAAGAAAGCAAAAAATGGTTAGGCCAAGTTATCGAGATTTCGGGGATTGCTCAAAGTATAGAACAGGCCGATTCACTACATATTCTGGTTTTTGAATTTGAAGTTGATGAGATTTTTGGTGCTTCGGGAATTCGGTGTTCTTTTTTGCCAGAACAATCCGAGACTTTAAAAAACCTCCAATTGCCAAAATTGGTTTCGGTTAAAGGATTCGTTTCCGGGTATAACGGCTCCGATGTGGTTTTGGAGCATTGCAGTTTAACTAATCATTAAAACCTATTCATTATGAAATATTTACTTTTTGTTTTTATCAGTTTTCTTTTTGTTTCCACAACAACAATGAAGGGAAAATACATCACAAAAAACGGCAAAGTTTCCTTTTATTCCGACGCTCCTCTTGAGAAAATTGAAGCCAAAAACAACCAACTAAATGCCGCCATTGATGCAAACTCCGGTGAGGTCTATTTTAAAGTGCTGATAAAGTCATTCCTCTTTGAAAAAGCCCTGATGCAGGAACATTTCAACGAAAACTATATGGAAAGCGACAAGTTTCCAACGGCAACTTACAAAGGGAAAATAACCAATTTGCAAGACATCGACTTTGCAAAGGCAGGAAAATATAGTTCTGAAGTTGAAGGCAAACTCACCATTCATGGCGTAACGAAGGATGTAAAAACCAAGGGAACAATAACGGTTTTAAAAGAAGGGATTTCCGTTTATGTTAAGTTTAAAGTCCAAATTGGCGATTACGACATAAAAATTCCGGGAGCAGTCGCCGGAAAAATTGCTGAAGAAGTTGAAATTACTGTGGATGCCGATTTAAAAAACGTGGTCAAATAAAACCGTAAATATGAAACATTTTATTTTCGCCTCAATCCTATTTTTCACTGGGAATTTTCTTCACGCACAAGACGATTTAGAAAATTTGTTTGCCGATGAAGAAACAACCGAATATGCAAGCGCAACCTTTAAAGCCTCTCGAATAATTCTTGGTCAGTCAGTAGAGCAGCCATACACCGGAAATTTAATCTTCGACATTCAACATCAATTTGGAGCTATAAATCAAGGATATAAAGAGTTTTTCGGATTAGACCAAGCATCTACCCGATTGGGATTTGCTTACGGAGTTACTCCCTGGCTGATGGTTGGCATCGGGCGAACGGCTTTAGAAAAAACAGTCGATGGTTCTCTGAAAATTAGATTTATACGCCAAAGCAAAGGCGAAGTAAACTTCCCATTCACCATAAATTACTATGGAAATATTGGCGTGAATGGATTGGATTATTCGCTCATTCCCATAAAATACTATTTCACTCACCGATTGACATTTCTAAACCAACTTCTAATTGCCCGAAAAATCAACTCTTCCATTTCATTGCAATTGATGCCCACGCATATTCATCGAAATTTGGTAGAAAGAGTTATTGATGAAAACGATATTTTCGCTTTAGGTGCAGGAGGTCGTTTCAAAATCACGAAACGAACATCCGTAAATTTAGAATATTTCTATGTTTTATCCGCCCAAAATGCCGCCGATTTTCAAAACTCATTGAGCTTTAGCTTCGACATAGAAACAGGCGGCCATATCTTTCAACTTTATATCACAAACGCAACCGGAATGCTTGAGCAACAATATATTACATCCTCAACCGGAAAATGGCTTGAGGGAGATATTCATTTCGGCTTCAATATTTCGAGAACATTTGTTCTGAAAAAGCCAAAGGATTTTAAAGAATAAAAAAAGCGCTGATAAACAGCGCTTTCATTATTGTAATGCTAAAAAAAATCTATAAAACAAAGGTTTCACCTGAATTAACGAGGTCATTCATGTTTTTGATTTTACTTGTAGCTTTTGCGTTAGCAATTTGTTTTTCAAGTTCATCGTTATAAACAGCAGCATCAACGGCACGAATCACTCCCATTGCTACAGGATACTCAGGCAACGACATACGACCTAATAAATAGTGCATGGTAGCATCTTTATCTTTGGCGTTGTGCACAAGAATATCATCAAGCGTATAACCGTCTTCACCGATAGTAACGACTTTCAGTTTTAGACCTTCAAGCACGAGACCTTTATTATTCTCAGCACCGAAAACCATTTTTTCACCATGTTTAAGATAAATTTGGTTATTATCTCTGACTTCCTTTCCGGTGATTTCTTCGTGGGTATTATTATTGAAAATCACACAGTTTTGAAGAACTTCAACAATGCTTGCGCCATTATGTTTAGCTGCTTCAATAAAAACCTCTTTCATCATTTTGGGGTTGGTATCCGGAACACGAGCGAAGAAAGTACCTTCACTACCCATTACCAATTCGGCAGGCTTAAAAGGATGTTCAACCGTACCGTGAGGCGATGTTTTAGTAACGTGACCAAGAGGTGATGTTGGCGAATACTGACCTTTAGTCAAGCCATAAATTTCGTTATTGAAAAGAATCAAGTTAACGTCGATATTACGGCGGATAAGGTGGATAAAGTGATTACCACCGATAGCCATTGAGTCGCCGTCACCTGTTGCAATCCATACACTTAAGTGTGGATGTGAAACTTTAACGCCGGAAGCTAAAGCGGCAGCTCTGCCATGAAGACCATGGATACCATAAGTATCGACATAGTAAGGAAAGCGGGAAGAACAGCCGATTCCGGAAACGAAAACGATGTCTTTTTTGTTGATTCCGATTTCGGGTAACGCGTTGGTCACCGCCGATAAGATGGAGTAGTCGCCACAACCGGCACACCATTTAACTTCTTGGTCGGATACGAAATCTTTGCGAGTATATTTAATTTCAGTCATGTTCTAAGCCTCCAATATTTCATTAAACTTTTGAACCAACTCCGAAACCATAAAAGGTTGAGCCTGATTCTTATTAAACTGGGTGAATTTTATATGCAGGAAATTCATACGCAGATAGTTAGCAAATTGACCATTATTCAATTCACAAACTAAAACCTCATCATAGCCGGTAAGGATTTCCTCTGTATTTGCAGGCAAAGGCATGATGTAGTTGAAGCAAGCCGAAGCAATATCTTTACCTTCGTCAAAAAGTTGTTTCCATGCGGTGAAAATGGCGCCTTTTGTACTTCCCCAACCAATGACCAATAATTTTCCTTTTTCAGGACCATTCAATTCTTGATTAGGCACATCAGCGACGGCACGTTTAACTTTCTCAGCGCGAAGTTGAACCATTTTTTCGTGGTTATGAGGGTTATGACTTACACTGCCGGTAACATCTTCTTTCTCTAAACCACCCACGCGATGTTGGTTGCCTTCTTGACCGGGAACAGCCCAATAGCGAGCTAAGCTTTCTTCGTTTCTGAGGTAAGGTTTATAGCCGCCTTCCACATTTTCGCCTACAAGAGGAGCTTTAATTTCGGGAAGATTATTAATATCAGGAATCTGCCAAAGTTCGGAACCGTTAGCTAAATAACTATCAGTAAGCAACATAACCGGAGTCATGTGTTCGAGACTTATTTTTGCGGCATGAAAAGCATAGTGAAAACAGTCGCTTGATGAAGAGGCAGCCATAACAATCATTGGAGCCTCACCATTACGACCGAAAAGGGCTTGCATTAAGTCAGACTGTTCGGTTTTGGTTGGCAAACCTGTTGAAGGACCTCCACGCTGCACATCAACAACCACAAGAGGAAGTTCGGTCATTACGGCTAATCCAAGCGCCTCACTTTTCAAGCTCAAACCCGGGCCGGCTGTACTTGTTGCAGCCAAACTACCTGCATAAGCGGCACCGATTGCCGACATTACACCGGCGATTTCGTCTTCTGCTTGGAAGGTTTTCACACCAAGATTTTTGAATTTAGCAAGTTCAGCTAATATTTCAGTAGCAGGAGTGATAGGATAAGAGCCGAGGAATAGAGGCAAATTAGCACGTTCGGCAGCCGCCATCAAACCCCAAGCAGTGGCAACATTACCTGTAATATTTCTATACTTTCCTTTCTTAGTTAAATTGGGATTGACACGATAGGTAGTGTGTATCAATTGAAGGTTGTGAGCATAATTATGACCGCCTTTCATTACCAATACATTACTCTCAATGAGCTCGGGCTTCTTCTTAAATTTTTGAGCAAGAAACTTCGCACCTTCTTCCATGTCGCGATTGAGCAGATAAAAAACAATCCCAATAGCAAATTGGTTACGCGATTTATCCATGGTTTTTACATCCAAACCGGTTTCTTTAAGGATTGTACGAGTTTGGGATGTAATCGGAGCAGCAATAACCGTATAGTTCGACAAAGATCCATCTTCCAATGGGTTGGTTTCATAACCAGCCTTTTTAAGATTTTTTGGTTCAAACAAATCCCCGTCAACGATGATGGTAGAGCCGGTTTTAAGATGGCTCATATTGTATCGCAAAGCGGCAGGATTCATAGCCACTAACACATCGGCATCATCGCCGGAGGTATAAATATCCGTATGACCAATATGTACTTGAAAGCCGGAAACGCCGGCAAGAGTTCCCTGGGGGGCTCTAATTTCGGATGGAAAATCAGGAAACGTAGCTAAGTCGTTTCCTAAGATCGCTGAAGTGTCCGAAAACTGTGTTCCACTAAGCTGCATTCCGTCGCCGCTGTCGCCGGCAAACTTTACTACAACTTTATCCACTTCAACAACATTATTTGCTTTAGTTGCCATTTTTGTGTTAAGTTTTGGTTAAAATGAATGATAATTCGGCGGCAAATTTAAACGAAATTGCCTGCCATTAGATGTTTAATTAGCGCATTTTAAGACTGTTTAACCAATACTTAAATTGATAAATTTCAATTTTCTTTTTATGCTTATATTCGTTTGTTGACTTGCGAAAAGATGTTATTCTGTTAACACAAAGGTGAATTATTCTAACTATTTGTGAAAAGAATCCTTTATTCATTGTGATTCCGATTCCTTATTTCCCAACGGATTACTCTGCAAAAAAGCATGACTAAAATCCGTACCATTTTATTTCATTTCAAAACCAATTGACTTATTAACTTATTTAGATTAATTATAAATTCGACAAACCGTCTTGAAAAATTAGTCAGAATATGCAAAGGTTTCTATCTTTGCCGCGATTTATTAATCGAATTTTTAACGTTAATTTTTTAAATTATGGCTTACGTAATTAGTGACGATTGTACTGCTTGCGGTACATGTATTGATGAATGTCCGGTTGATGCAATTTCTGAAGGTGATATTTATGTGATTGATCCTGATTTGTGTACAGATTGTGGAAATTGCGCTGAAGTTTGTCCTGTTGAGGCAATATCACCGGAATAAAAAATAATATTTTAAATAAAAAAAACCCTGCCGAATTCGGCAGGGTTTTTTTTATTGCGTTGGTATTTATTGTTTTATGAATTTTACAAAATATCTGTTTTGAGCTTCATCTTCTAAGTTTAAAATATACAATCCGTTTGCTAAATCTGAAATATTGATAGCGTTTATTGCGCCTGAAATCTCCGACTTAAGAATAGTTTTTCCAGATAAATCAACTATTTCAAAACGACGAATCGAACTATTTTGATTGAAGGAAATATTAATGACATCCTTAACCGGATTTGGCCATACCTTCACAGGATTCATTGTAGCTAAACTCATGCTATTTATCACAACTGCCTGACATGCAGTACTTGCACTACAGTTTCCAAGAGTTATCATTGCCATATAAGAACCAGTTTGTGAAGGGACAAAGGAAGCTTGAGTGGCGCCTGAAATCGGCAAATTTGTTGAACAATCAAACCATTGATAGCTGTCGGCAGTTTGGTTACATGTCAACGTTGAACCACTTACACTAACGGTTGTATCAAGAGATTGTTGAACAGTGAAATTTACCGAGAGAATACTATCGCAAGTTGAGCCGCTTCCAGAAATAGTATCATAAAAAATACCGGAAGATTTTTGATAAACTCCAAAGATTAACGCTGAGTCGCCATGGCAAACGGAAACATCAGGCAATTGAAAATTTATATCCTGACTTACAACAAGTTGCTGAGTGATGATGCTATCACAACCAAGCTGACTTGTAAGCGTATCGGTATAATTGCCGGCTTGATGCTGATAAACACCGAAAATTAGTGCGCTGTCGCCAGTACAAATATTGATAAGACCGAGATTAGTAACAGGCAAATTACAAGGATTGGTAAACACCAAACTCGTCACCCCACGGCTTGAATGGTAAGCCAAAGAAGTGCTGTTTCCATAAGCCCAAATGATATTGATGGATGTGGGGTTTAAAGGAAAGCTGTAGTCGTTGGCATCTCCCGTGCTCAAAGCCCTGCTAAAAATATATGTTTTGCGACCACCGGCAGTTGAGCTCGAAATATTTGTAAGATTCTGATTGGATTGCAAACTTGGGGTAGTTTGCCCTTGAATCATATATTCTTGGGGATTTCCTGCACCTACATTTGCCAAAATCCCATAAGAACCCGAAGACATTGAAGTTGCGGCAAAACCTATCCCAAACCATTTAGTTGCCGGACCGGTCATAGTAAATTGAACCACACCAGTCTGTGAGTTGACAACAATTGAAAGGTCGATTTGGTTCGTGCCAGTTCCTATGGTTTTTGTTGCTTGATTGATTTGTCCAAAAGATAATTGATTGAAATAGAATAAAGTAAATAAGGTAATGATGAATAGTTTTGTTTTCATAAGCATTGTTTGTCAAAATTAAATTTATAAAGCAAAAAGACCACTAATTAGGAGGCCGTTGCTTCAAAATTTTGAAATAAATATCAGTGTTTTAGATGCCGATGCAATTGCAATAAAAAAAAGGGCTCACCAATTTTGGCAAGCCCTTTTTGAAAAAGAAGAAGAATTTTTTACACAAAACTTTCGCCTTTTTCTAATTTGATGTCATTGACGATATTTCT
>JAFGWF010000124.1 GCA_016937295.1 Bacteroidales bacterium | reverse complement strand
CTTGCGAAATTATAGAATGACGATTAACAGTCTTGCTTACAATTTATTATTTTTCAACAAGTGGACATAAACTAATTAAACGGATAAAATCAAAAATGCCGTTCGGTAAATAAAAAAACTTTCTATATTTGCAGCCCGTTTCAAAAACACACACCGTAAGGTGAATTTGAAATAGTTCATAATAATAAATAAAGGTCTCTTGGCCGAGTGGCTAGGCACTGGTCTGCAAAACCATCTACTCCGGTTCGAATCCGGAAGAGACCTCAACAAAGTCCTTGATTCCCTGAATTAGGGGCTTTTTTTTGATACACAATCCACTGGGCTTCAAAGAAATTAAAATTAAATAATGGTTTTTAGCAGCGTAGTTTTTCTTCTATATTTTCTGCCGGTTTTCCTGCTACTTTACCATTTCACTGATACCAAATACAAAAACGGCTTAATACTCATTTTTAGCATTTTATTTTACAGTTGGGGAGCTCCAAAATTTGTCTTCGTCATTCTTGCTTCTACGATTCTTGATTTTCACATCGTTAAAAATCTTTACAAAAGCAACCTCCAAAAGACCAGAAAATGGTACTTAGCCGCCTCACTTTTTATGAATTTGGGACTGTTGGCCTACTTTAAATATGCCAATTTTTTTGTTGAAAATGTGAATAACTTTCTTGTGCAACTAGGCGCTACCGAAGTAGGCTGGACCTCCGTTGCTCTTCCTATCGGAATTTCTTTCTACACTTTTCAAACACTGACCTACTCCATTGACGTTTATCGCAGAAATGCCGTTCCACTCACTCGACTAACCGATTATTTGCTTTACATCATGTCTTTCCCTCAGATGATTGCCGGACCGATAGTGAGATATAATAGCATTGCTAATCAGATAGTTAACCGGCCAGATTTGGTTGATGACAAATTAATGGGTTTTTATCGTTTTGCGATAGGATTAGCAAAAAAAGTGCTGATTGCCAATGTTATGGCCGAACAAGCCGACTTAATACTTGACGGAAGTTATTCCGGCCTTTCCACGGCAAATGCTTGGTTAGGAATTCTGGCGTACACGTTTCAAATCTATTTCGACTTTTCGGGCTATTCCGACATGGCAATTGGCCTGGGAAGAATGATGGGATTCCGTTTCCCTGAGAATTTCAATTCTCCCTACACAGCGCAAAATATTTCGGAGTTTTGGCGCCGTTGGCATATCACTTTGGGCGGTTTCATGAAAGACTACCTTTATATTCCCTTAGGCGGAAATAAAGTTTCCACAAAAAGCCGATTATATTTCAATCTGTGGATTGTTTTTCTATTGTCCGGTCTCTGGCATGGCGCTTCTTGGAATTTTGTAATCTGGGGTGCTTTTCATGGTTTTTTCCTAATTCTCGATCGCATTTTTTTAATTAAGCTGCTCCATAAAGCAGGGAAAATTCCTTCGGTGATTTTTACTTTTTTTGTGGTTGTCATCAGTTGGACTATTTTTAGAATTCAGGATTTCGATATGCTTTTGATTTATTTAAAAACCATGTTTAGTTTCCATGGAGATATTGACCTTCAGCTAATTCCATCCTTCAATCTGATATTGGTTTTTGCTGTAATTTTCTCATTCATAGTGATTACCAAACCAGGAAAAAGACTTGAAAATTTCTTTTACCTGCGTGAAAGCTATTCCATGAGGGCGCATTTTGGCATGATAACATTATCCATTATTTTCTTTCTTTTGAGTGTAGCCTCTATCACATCCTCCGGTTTTAATCCATTTATCTACTTTAGATTTTGAGCATGAAAAAGCCAACCGAACATAGAATCAAACAAATTCTCTTTTGGATGCTTATGACAATGTTGTTCCTTCCAATGGTTCATCATTTGGCCAACGGAACAAAAGTAAGGCCGCTCAAAGGGGCATTTCAGCAAACCGCAAAGATGGATTTCAAATTAGATTCGTGGATTAACGGCTCATTCCAAGACAATCGCACCAAATATTTCAACGAAAATTTCGGATTCCGTTCGATGGCTGTCCGATTATACAACCAGATGAATTTTGTGCTTTTCAAGAAATCAGGAGCTCAAGAAGTTGTAATTGGAAAAGAAAATTACCTTTACGAAGAAAATTATATTAAAGCATATCTGGGAATCAATTATTTAGGCCGAAATACTATTGTTGATAAGGTTGAAAAACTGAAGGTGATTTCAGATAGTCTGGGCAAAAAGGGCGTAAAAGTTATGACAATTTTAGCTCCCGGAAAAGGGAGTTTCTATCCCGAATATATTCCCGATTACTATCGAAGAGCTTCAGATACAACGCTTTATGATGTTTGGAAAACGGAACTACAGAAAAACAATTTGCTCCTGCTTGATTTGCATCAATGGTTTAGAAATATGAAAAACCAAAGTCCATATCCTCTATTTCCAAAAACCGGAGTACATTGGAGCGCTTACGGCGAAATATTGGCTGCGGACACCATAGTTAAATTCATGGAAAAAATTGCTCATCAAGATTTTGTTAATATCCTGACAGACAGTATTCAACTAAGTAAAACCACCCAACATACCGACCAAGATGCTGAAGAAAGTTTGAACCTGCTTTCGGATATTCCTGATTTGGAAATGGCCTATCCACAATACCATTTTAGCAGCGATTCCGGTGAAATCAAACCAAATGTTATCTTCATTTCCGACAGCTATTTCTGGGGGATTTACGGTCGTGGTATTGCAGCTAATTTATTCAATACCAATGAATTTTGGTATTATTTCCATGAGGTTTACCATTCCGGCGGAGGTCCTTTCAGTATTGAGCCTACAAATTTAATCCATGCCTTGGAATCTGCTGATTTTGTGGTGTTGATGAGCACAGATGCTAATTTGGAGAAATTCGCTTATGGTTTTATAGAAACAACCCATCGCCAAATCACCAATCCAAATTTCCTCAATGAGCAATCCGAGAAAAGGGAAATGCTGATTCAAGAATTTATCTTTTATATCAAGAGCTCACCGGATTGGCTCAAAGCCGTTGAACAAAAAGCTAAAGACCGCAAAATCAGCGTTGAAGAAGCTATCCGTCTTGATGCCGAGTATATGGCAGACCAAGAATTAAAGAAACAAGAGGCTGCAAATAAGTAAAATCATTTTAAAAGTTTTACTTGAATTGTGTCTTGCCGTAAAATTCACTAATTTTGCCTTTCGTCTGTTTACTATCAACTTTTTCTACCTAACTATCTGATAATGAATATTTATGCCATTAGCGGACTTGGAGCCAACACCATGCTGTTCGACCAAATCAGAACCTTTTTGCCCATGACCCCTTTGGAGTGGTTGACTCCAGAAAAGGGCGAATCTTTGCAGGATTATGCCAAACGAATGGCGAAACCAATCAACACTCAGGAACCTTTCTGTTTGTTAGGCGTTAGTTTTGGGGGGTTAGTAGTAGCCGAAATGAACAAATTCATTTCCCCCGAAAAGAACTTTCTAATCTCTACAGTTCACAAGCATTCCGATTTAAGATGGATATATCGGATTATCGGAAAAACCCAGTTTGACACCCTACTGCCGGAAGCAATGTACAAAATCCCCTTTGCGATTTTGAAGAATTTTATAGGCGCAAAAGATATTGCCACTGCCCGAAAAATTCATAATCAGATGGATGCCAAACATACCAAATGGGCGGTAGGGCAATTAATTCGCTGGCAGGGAAATCTTAGAGAAAATAATATCATTAAAGTAAACGGAATCAACGATTTGCTTATGCCTATAAGAAGTGATGAAATCACCATTAGGGTCGAAAAAGGCACTCATTTTATGATTGTGGATCAGGCAGAAACTATTGCAGCAATAATTCGAGAAAATCTATAAAAAAACGCCTGAAAAAACAGGCGTTTATTTTAGTATAGTTTTAGAAACTCCCTTTATTTAAAAGCAGTATTTATTTTCTTCGATTAGCTTATTCGCAATAAAGCGGTGATTTTCTTTCACATTTATTGGTTTATAGATCGTCAAACTGTCAATAATTCGTAGTGCGTTACAAAGCTCTTCCCCTTTTAAGGAACTTCCGACAATATCGTAAGCCGATTTTTTCATTTTAAAGGAGGAATCATAAAGATAGGTTTCGGACATAGCTCTGTGATACTCAGTTTCTTCAAAGGATTTAAGTGCCATAATTTTCTCGGTTCGCAACACGGCAGATTCCGTTGTATAGATTGCCATAATGATATCGGAAAGTGCCGACATGATTTCCTGTTCTTCCACAAAACCTTTTGGGTTTTTTTCGAGAAATGCGCCTATAGTGTAGAGTCCGAGAGTTTTTGCTTTTTTGACGAAACTACGCATAATCTTCAGTGGATCAGTTTCATCGACATGAGCAGCAACAAAAGAATCGGCTTGTGACACAATTTTCTCGTATTCTTCTTTAAAATTAATGCCCACTTTAGGACCTTTTTTGATTAACGTTTCAGAAATGAGAAGTCGGTTGATTTCGTTTGTTCCTTCAAAAATCCGGTTTATTCGAGAATCGCGATAAGCACGATCTACCGGCATTTCGGCGGAAAAACCCATACCGCCAAAAATTTGCACACCTTCATCAACCACATAATCCAAGGTTTCAGAACCAAAAACTTTCATGGCTGCATCTTCGATGGCATATTGTGCAATAGCCTCAATGGCAGCGTTTTCCCGATCCATACCTTCAGCCATCAACTCTTCTTTAGTTTTGTCGATATTATCCGAAATGCGATAAACCGCCGATTCAGTTACCCAAGTTCGGATAGTTTGTTGGGCTAATTTAAACTTGATTGCAGCAAAATTGGCGATCTCCGTTCCAAACTGTTTTCTTTCACGGGCATAGTTAATAGACTGAGTGATAGTTCTTTTAGCCGAGCCTAAAACAGCCGCACCTAATTTTATACGACCCATGTGCAGAATATTTAGAGCGATACGAAAGCCCTGGCCTTGTTTTGCAATTAAGTTTTCAACCGGAACTTTTACATCGTTAAAAAACAATTGAACTGTGGATGAGCCTTTTATGCCCATTTTCTTTTCTTCGGGGTTAATCACAACGCCATCCCAATTGCTTTCCACAAGGAAGGCCGAATAAACACGGTCGTTTCCGATTTTTGCAAAAACGGTCAACAAATCGGCAAAGCCACCGTTGGTTATCCACATTTTTTGGCCGTTGAGAATATAGTGTGACCCATCTTCTGACAAAATTGCCTGAGTTTTTCCACTGTTGGCATCCGAACCGGCATTAGGCTCGGTGAGGCAATACGCTGCTGCCCATTCACCTGTAGCCAATTTGGGCAAATATCGCTGCTTTTGCTCCTCATTTCCATAATATACCAACGGCATTGAACCTATTCCGGTGTGAGCAGAATAAGCAACAGAAAAACTGTGTCCGGCACCCATAGCTTCGGAAGCCAGCATAGAAGTAACGAAACTCTGTCCAAAACCATCGTATTCTTCGGGTATGGAAATTCCAAGCAAACCAAGCTCACCTGCTTTTTGAATCAACTCACGCATGAGACCCGCTTCTTGGGCATCTATTCTATCTAAATTCGGAAATATTTCAGCCTCTAAAAAATCGTCACAAGTTTGAGCAATCATTTGTTGCTCTTCGTCAAAATTTTCAGGAATAAATACTTCTTCGGCAGCAACATCTTTAATGATAAATTCACCACCTTTTAAAACATTGTTTTTATCCATTTGCAATGTGTTATAATTGATAATAATGGGCGCAAAAATAACCAAATTGTTAATGCTGGCTCTTGTAAAAACTCAAACCACTTTTAGTAAAAATACATATTTCATAAATTAGGCTATTTCCACTTTATGACAAAAAAAATAGCCCAATTTGGCGTGGCCAAAAATGGACTATTATGGAAATATATTGGATGTTAAAAAGTTCTACAAAAGATCGTTGGCCAGATTAGCCAATTCCGAGCGTTCTCCTTTTTCAAGGCGAATATGCGCATAAATCGGATGCTTTTTGATTTTGTCAATCAAGTATGAAAGTCCG
>JAFGWF010000123.1 GCA_016937295.1 Bacteroidales bacterium | reverse complement strand
AACCACTCTGCATTATTCGATATGGTTTTTACTCTCTTATCCGATTCTAAATCAGTCATTTGAACAGTGCTTTCCCAACTTGCTTTTCGGCCAAGCGGGTCGTCATAAGTTTCTATAAATCCGTTAATAAAATCTATGGTGCTTTCCGTATCTCTCACCCAGAGAATATTGTACTCATCAAAATATTCTAAATCTCCTGTTTCATAAAACTGCACTAATTTGGCAATGATAGCTTCTTGAGCTTTGTTTTCGGCAAACTTACAGGCTTCCTTTAGATGAAATATAATCTTATCAATGTACTCTCCATATAAACCACCTGATTTCCAGATTTTTTCTGATACACTGCCGTTTTCTTTAACCAACTTCGAGTTTAAACCGAGGCTGATTTTTGTCGTAGTTTTTGAAACCATTTCTTCGTAAAAATTCTCCGTTTCTTCTTGGGTAACAGAATCATAAAAGTTTATGGAAGAGGCTTTTATCAAATCTTCAGAGTCGTCTTGATTGGTTTTTTTGTGGTCAATTTGTGGATTGAAAATAGTATCGTAGAAAAACAATAACCAAGATTCCTTATCTTTAAACGGATTGATATTTAGGTTGTGAAAATCAGATTGATTTATAATGTTTTCAAAACAATTCCTGTCAAAGTCCGGTAGGATTTTTTCGTTGGAATAATGATGATGAATTCCATTGGCAAACCAAATTCGCTTTAAATAAATCTCGAATTTCATAAAACAATCGCTCATTCTATCCCCCTGAAAATTCCGATAAAGATATTCTAAGTTTCTTCTAACGAATAGGTTATGTTTGTAATTCTGATCCCAAAAGATGTCTCGTCCCCATAAAGCTGCCTGGGATAGATGATATGCATAGATTTTACTTTGCAAAGGTAATTGATCAAAGCCGGGAACTTGATAGCGCAAAATGCGAATGTCGGCAAATTTTTCAGAAAACGTCTGGAATTCAGTCATATAGAAATTTGTTTTTTGTGTTTTGATGGAGCTAAAAAAACAGGCTGCCCAAATGGAACAGCCTGATTATAAACGTATTATTAAATATTATTGAGCCATTCTCACTGCAAGATCAGCTAAACGATTGGAATAACCGTTTTCATTGTCGTACCATGAAACTATTTTTACAAGGTCGCCACCTTTTTCCATCGTCAACAAAGAATCGAAGATGGATGAATATTCTGAGCCTACGATGTCAATGCTGACAATCGGGTCGGTTTCATATTTCAGAATGCCTTTCATAGGACCATCTGCTGCGGCTTTCATGGCGCTGTTAATTTCTTCAACGGTAGCCTTTTTAGTCAATTTTACGGTTAAATCAACTACAGAGCCGTCAGGAGTTGGAACACGCATTGCCAAGCCATGCAATTTTCCATCTAAATCCGGAACAACCAAACCGATAGCTTTGGCAGCGCCGGTGCTTGTTGGGATAATAGAAACGGCAGCAGCTCTTGCTCTACGCAAATCTTTATGAGGAGCGTCAAGAATGATTTGGTCGTTGGTGTAGGAGTGAATAGTGTTCATTAAACCGTATTCAATACCGAAACTATCATTTAATACTTTAGCAACAGGAGCTAAGCAGTTGGTGGTGCAACTTGCATTCGAAACTAATTTATGCTCTGGTTTTAAGGTGTTGTCGTTTACGCCAAGTACAATAGTTGCGTCCACATCGGTAGGCTTGTCGGCGGGAACCGAAAGAGCTACTTTTTTTGCTCCGGCTGCAAGATGCTTCTCAAGCAAATCGCGTCTGCGGAAAATTCCGGTGCATTCTGCAACCACATCCACATTCAACTCGCCCCAAGGCAGATTCGCAGGATCGCGCTCAGAGTAAACTTTAATCCGATTACCATTGATAATCAAATATTCACCGTCAACTTCCACATTGCCGTCAAATTTTCCATGAACAGAATCATATTTGAGCAAATGTGCTAAGGTTTTTGGATCGGTTAAGTCGTTGATAGCAACAACTTCTACATTATCTTTTTTTATTAAGGCCCTGAAAGTCAATCGACCAATGCGGCCAAAACCGTTAATTGCAATACGTGCTTTAGACATAATTGAATATTTTAGAATTAATCTTAATTGATTTTGCAAAAGTATAAATTTTTAAAGGTTCATCTCTTCCTAAATGATATTTTTTCAATTCTTAACAAAACCTTAATTATCTGAAAAACATATATTTTGGCTATATACGTGTTACTTCAATGTTAACTATGTATTAATGGATAGTTAATTATGCTAAATATCATATTTTTGCGCGTTAAATCAACTTAGTTGCACACTTAAAGTTTTTTCTATGGCAAAATATCTAATGGTACTGTTGATGTCGTTTATTTTAGTTTCAAACCGATTATCAAGTCAGGATGCAGACGAAACCGGAAAATTCATTGGCACCATTTATTTTGATGCTTACAGTGAAGTAGGGGAAGCAAATAATCGCACGGCAATGGAAATTCAACGTATTTATTTTGGTTATAACTATCATTACGACAGTAAGTTGACTGCGTATTTCAAATTAGATATTGGTAGTCCGGAAAATGAATCGGCCTATAGTTTAATTCGCCGCTATGCCTATTTTCGGAATGGTGGGTTACGCTATAAATTGAATAAATTCACCTTTAATGTTGGTCTCATTGATATGTATATGTTTAAAACCCAAGAAAAATATTGGGGGCACAGATATGTTGAACGGTCATTTATGGATCGTTTTCGATTTGGACCAAGTGCCGATATTGGTTTCAATTTCGTTTTTAACACGAAAAAATGGATAGTGGATGGGGGATTATACAACGGTGAAGGATATAAAAATCTCCAATTTGACAACAGCTATCGTTTAAACGTCGGAATCAGTCGTTTTTTAGGCAAGGATTTCATTTTTCGAGCCCATCTCGACTATAACGAAAAGTTTGTGCATCGTTACACATTGACAGGTTTTGTGGGATATAATCATAATGAAAAATGGATTCTGGGCGCAGAGTATAATCACCAAGCTAATACTGGTTTTCAAAAAGACAGAAACATGTTTGGCTATAGTCTTTATGGAAGCTGGAATATTAATTCAAAATGGCAATATTTTGCACGATTCGACATGCTCAACTCAACGGTTTTGCCCGATGAATCTGTTCCATGGAATTTGGCTACGGATGGTAGCAGTGTCATCACCGGCTTTCAATATGAGTTGCATCAAAAAGTGCTGATTTCGTTAAACTATCGCGATTGGTATCCTTATGCAGGAAATTTGGATAACCAAACATTTTTGTATTTAAATTTGGAAGTAAAAATCTAATAAATCATTTTAAATGACTGTTTTAGTATCAAAAAGGTATTTAGAAATAGGGCAAAAAACCTCTGTTATACAATGGTTCATTTTGAGTTGTGTCGTGTTTTTTGCAATCTCTTCAGGATGCAGAAAAAGCGATTTTTTGGTGGATGAATCGACCATAAACCTGTCGGATAATGGGGAAGGAACAGGTACAGTGACTTGGACTGCCGATAAAACCTATCATTTGTCGGGTTTTGTATTTGTGAATGATGGTCAAACTTTAACGATTGAACCCGGCACAGTGGTAAAATTTAAGTCGGGGCAGGGGAGTCAGGCTTCTGCTTTGGTTGTGGCAAGGGGTGGTAAGCTTATCGCCAATGGAACCGCTGATCAACCAATAATTTTCACTTCGGAATTGGATGATTTAAAAGGCAGTCTCGACTTTATGGACCGTGGTTTATGGGGAGGTTTGATACTCTTAGGAAATGCAACTCTAAACACTTTTGACGGTGAGGCTCATATCGAAGGGATTCCTGTTAGTGAGCCCCGTGGCACTTATGGTGGCATCGACGATAGCCATAACGCCGGATCAATGAGTTATCTATCAATTCGTTACGCCGGTTCTATTTTGTCACAAAGCAACGAAATCAACGGGCTCACCTTAGGTGGTATAGGTCGTGGCACTTCTATTCATCATGTCGAAATAATTGGCTGCGCAGACGATGGTGTGGAGATTTTTGGCGGTACTGTTGATTTAAAGTACATTGCCATAGCCTTTTGCGATGATGATGCTTTGGATACTGAATTAGGGTATCGAGGTAGAATTCAATATCTTTTGGCTTATCAGGATAGCTTGCATGGCGATTTTATCGCTGAACATTCGGGAGGGGTTAACCCTATTCTTGGTAGTCCAAATGCTCAACCAATCATTGCCAACGCCACTTTTATAGGGGCGGGATGTAATGCTAATAATTTTTTAATTGGTTTTAAAAACAATTCTGCCGGAAAATATTTTAATTCTTTGTTTGTAAATCAAAAGCATGGCGTTTCCATTGAATACATAGAAAATTCAGCCGACTCGTATAATCAATGGTTAGATGGCGATTTGGAAATTGTGAGTAACTATTTTTTTAAGGTTGGAACGGACACCAATACCACAGTTATGAGCGTTTCGGGCGATTATCCGGGTACAACGGCTGTTGCTAATTGGCACGCCTATTTTTATTCCGCTCCAAACTATTTTATCGACCCGGGAATCGAAATCGGCATTGACTTCATCGACCCAAAGCCGAAAAATGACGTAAGTCAAAACCTTATCATTCTTTCGGATCCGTTCTTTGATCAGGTCGGTTATCGAGGCGCTTTTGGAAGTATTAATTGGTTAGAAGATTGGTCGCTATTAAGCTCGTCAGGCTTTATTCCTTGAGTGTTTTTTCTGAAAAAAATAACTCAACGAGACCCACAAAACTCCAATACCATATTTCACCGATCTCGAAAAATTTATGGAACTGCTTTCTTCGGTGTATTTTGTTGGGCAAGTCATTTCTCCAATTTCATAGCCTTTTGCAAAAATTGCTGCAATCACTTGATTGTCAAATATAAAATCATCAGAGAATTTGTTGAAGTCGATTGATTTCAAAACCTCCGCATGGTATGCTCTAAAGCCTGTGTGATATTCCGAAAGTTTCTGATTCATCAGCAAATTCTGAATAAGTGTCAAAACTCTATTCGCCAAATACTTATATTTTGGCATTCCTCCGTTGATAGCACCTTTTCCCAAGATGCGACTTGCTAAAACAACAGGATAAACCTGATTGGCAATCATATAGGCCATGGAGTGAATAAGTTTTGGAGTGTATTGATAATCAGGATGTAACATGATTACAATATCCGCATTCAAATCTAAAGCGCGATTGTAACAGGTCTTTTGATTTCCTCCATATCCTTTGTTTTCTTCGTGAACTATAATATGCTGTATTCCAATCTGTTTTGCAACCAATGCAGTGGAATCTTTGCTCGAATCGTCCACCAAAATCACATCATCAACAATATCAAATGGAATTTCTTTATAGGTCATTTCAAGAGTTTGCACCGCATTATATGCGGGCATTACCACAACTATTTTATGTGAATTTATCATAAACCTAATTATTTATGCAAAAATATATGAATCCCAAAAGTGGAAAATAAAAAAATTATATTCTTTTTTCAAGATTGGCATTGACTATTATGTTTAACAAAATGTTTAAATTCAATGGTTTATGAAAAAATCCGCATTATCATTTGATTGTTTTCTATTAGAATTCTGATTTTTGCGCAAATCATAAACTGCTTGAATATGAAATCATTCTACCATTTTGCGGCAATTAGCATCACATTTATGCTTTTAATTGGCATTTCAGGATGCAAAAAAGACATTGAAAATCAGGATATTACACCTGAAGATCAGACGGATATTCATCAACTTCAAATTGATGATAGTTTTAATTGGAACACAACCAAATTGATTCAGCTTCAGGTTGAAACCCGAACTAATGACAATCAGCCTCTTACAAAGATTAAGGTGAAAGTGTTTACTCAAGATCCTTACATTGACGGGGTTTTGCAGACTCATCTAAAGCCGGTATTTACAGGTTTTACCGATAATCAGGGCGTTTTGGCGTGCAGTGTAAATTTGGCATCAGTTTATAACAAACTCTACGTGGTGCCGAGTTATATTGGTCTGCCGGTTGTTACTGAAGTTTCCATAGTAAACAATTTAGCTTCAGTGGTTTTGGGAGGAAAACTTACAAAAAACACTAACAAATCGTTGTATTCTAAAATTGACCCTCAAATGGTAAATTCCGGAAAATTCACGTATTTTACTATCGGAACTTGGAATAGCTCCGGTCGTCCTGATTATCTAACGGTTAGTGATGTGATTTCGTCCGGTTTGCTTGCTGATATCAATGCCAGCCTTCCTGAAAGCAGCCCGCTGCCAACGTCACATCCTCAATACTTAGTTTCTGGAAATCAAGCCAATATTGTTCTGAAAGATTCGGCAGATGTGTGGGTGACTTTTGTGCATGAAGGTGCGGGGTACAAAAATGTTTTAGGATATTATACCTATCAGAAAAATAATGAGCCTCAAACAGTTAACGATTTGACTAATATGACCATCATTTTCCCAAACACATCATTTTATGGTTCTGGAGGAATGCTCAATAGTGGTGATAAAGTGTATATTGGAAGCTTTGGCGCAAATACGGTGATTGGATATTTCATCATTGCCGATGGTTATAATAGTTCAACCGCTTCCATAAAATCCACAAGTCCGGTCTATTATTCCAATTCTATTTTAAATCCGGAAGCCGATAATTCCCTTAAACAACACATGGTTATGCTTAATGATCCGGACAGGAATTTGTTGATTCTTGGTTTTGAAGACATTAACCGATCCTCTTCGGGTTGCGATAACGATTTTAATGATGCCATTTTTTATGTGTCTGTAAATCCTATTACAGCAGTGGAAGTGGATGACGTGCCGGAAATCGACACTCCTGTTGATGATGATGGGGATGGTGTTTCGAACAAGTTTGACGATTATCCTGATGATGATGAATTGGCTGTTAACAATTATTATCCGGCAGAAGGCGAGTTCGGCACCTTGGCCTTTGAGGATTTATGGCCTGCAAAAGGGGATTACGATTTTAATGATTTAGTGCTTGATTATCAATTTAATCAGGTTACAAACAGTGAAAATAAAATAGCGTTTGTAGAAGCAAAATTAGTCGTGAGGGCAATTGGTGCAGGTTATCACAATGGTTTTGGTTTCCAAATGGATTTACTCTCTTCCGATATCTCCTCTGTAACCGGTCAGGATTTGCGCTATAATTATATCACCTTGCAGGCTAATGGCACAGAGGCCGCTCAAAGCAAAGCTACTATCATCCCCTTTGACAATGCCTTTAATTTATTGCCCTCAGCAGGTGGAACTTACGTGAATACTGTGGTAGGAAATCCGTATGCAACCCCTGATACTCAGTTGATAACGATTGTTTTGAATGCCCCAAAAACACCCACCCAGGTTGGTTCGCCTCCCTATAATCCTTTCCTAATCGTAAATAAAAATAGGGGAGTGGAGGTGCATTTGCCGGGCTATCCTCCAACGTCTTTGGTAAACACCGCGCTCTTTGGCACCGAAGACGATAATACAAATTTGGCTACAGCAAATTATTATAAATCAAATCTCAATTTACCGTGGGGCATGAACCTTCCCAGCAGCTTTGTCTATCCTATCGAAAAATCGCCAATCACGGTTGGTCATTTGAAATTTGGTAGTTGGGCGCAGTCCAATGGCTACAGTTTTATGGACTGGTATGAAGATAAACTTGGCTATCGAGATGCCACAAAACTATATTCGCATTAGTTTATCGTAAGATTTAAAAACCCGACTTCAGTCGGGTTTTTTTTGCTCTGTTTTGCAGTGAAAACCCTATTTTTGCCGGCCAAAATAGAGTCGGATGGATATTTTTATGATGATTTTGATTGCAATCGGACTGTCGATGGATTCGCTGGCAGTAAGCGTTGTCAATGGACTTACCGAACTGAAACTTACCAAAATTAAGCTCCTTAAATTAGCTGCTCCAATGGCCATTTCTCAAGGATTGTTGGCTGTAATTGGTTGGTATTTAGGTTTGTATATTGCAAATTATATCCATCGTTTCGATCATTGGATTGCATTTGTTTTATTGGCAATCATTGGCGGAAAGATGATTTATGATGGCTTGTCGAATGATGAGCCCACCCCAAAACAAGAAATAGGATTTATTAAAGTATTTTTGCAATCTATTGCAACAAGCATCGATGCAATGGTAGTTGGACTTACTCTGGCTTTGCTTGCTTATCCCATTCTATTTCCGGCAATTATCATCGGTTTTACAACCTTAGTTTTCTCCCTTCTGGGGCTTCTTGCAGGAAAAATCATTGGACGACATCTTAGTCATTCCTTCGGCATTATTGGTGGAATAATTTTAATTCTAATAGGAGTGAAAATTCTGGTTGAACATTTATTTTTTTAAAAATTTATCATTTTCCAAGAAATAGAGCATTGCTGCATTTTAATACCCCTTTTCCACGCTGCATTTTATGTAAAAGCTATCACTTCAACAAAAAACACAAAGCCCAATTATCACATTTTCACATTGACATATTTCCACATTTCCCACCTTTTACGCGCAGCCACAGGAACGAATTTCATAAGAAGATTAAAATTAACATTATTTAACGCCAATTAAAAAAAAAAAAAAAAAAATTACTGCTTGAATTTTTTTTTATTTTAGCGCTTCATTAATTAACCTAACACAGAAAGTCAATGAATTAATAATTAAAATTGAGGAATTTATGGAAGTAATCACCCGTTTT
>JAFGWF010000122.1 GCA_016937295.1 Bacteroidales bacterium | reverse complement strand
TTGAACAAAATCCTTGATTCGCCGTTTTTCTATGGGTTTCCCACTTCTCTACCGAAAAATTTCTTCCATCAACCTTTCATTACTCTTGTCTTTTTATAAACATCAAAGATGAGACCGTTGCAAAACTTATTTGGCAAAAATATTTTAGGCGGGAGCAAAATTTCATACCGGAGTTAACTTGCTGTTAATGAGGATTGAAATTTTGCGACAACGACAAAGATTGAAGCCAAATAAGTTAAAAATCATATCATAAGTTAATATTGCAACGGTCTCAAGATTCCTTCCCGTATTTCCAACCTTGCCGGAATCTCATCGATAAAGCTCAGGAAAATAATTTCGACAATCTGACGAGTCAAATTCCATCAGATAACAGCGTTTTTCTAAATAAAATCTGAAGTTAACTTAATCTTAAGATTTTTAAAAAGCATATTTCAGTAAAAAAAACAATAATTTGTTTGGCTGGCTTTTTTATATTTACCGCCGATTAATTCAATTGAACTATGAGACTAATTCTATTCTTTATTCTCCTCATTTCAGCCTTTCGGCTAAATGCCCAATTCACGGACGATTTCAGCGATGGCGATTTTTCCTCTAATCCCGCATGGTCAGGAGATGATGCCCAGTTTAAGATAAATACTTCCAATGTATTGCAGCTTAATTCCTCAGGAACAGATACTTCCATCTTGGTAACTCAAAACCAACTTGTCGATAACGGACAATGGGAATTTTATGTGAAACAATCTTTCAATTCATCTTCCAACAACTATTCTCGCATCTATTTAGTTTCAAATAATCAAAATCTTAAAGGAAATCTTCAAGGGTATTTTGTGCAAATTGGCAGCACCCAGGACGACATCACCCTCAACCGGCAGGATGGCAGCGCCATCACAATATTGATTGCAGGCCCCGGAGGAATGACAGCGAATAGCACCAATAGCTTCACCATTAAAGTTATTCACAACCTTAGCGGAAATTGGGAGCTCTATGCCGATCCAAATGCCGGCGCTGCTTACCAACTTTTAGGCTCTGCAACGGATCAAACCTACACAACCTCAGCCTATTTTGGGGTTTTCTGTAAATACACTTCCAGTAATGCTACCAAAGTTTATTTCGATGATTTTGAAGTCCAAACTATCGTTGTCGATTCCTTTCCGCCGAATGCCTTATCCGTTTCGGTTGTGAGCCCTAATCAGTTGGAAATAAACTTTGACGAGCCTATCGATACCATAACTGCTCAAAATATTAGCAACTACCTCATAAATAACAATATAGGACAACCTTCGATGGCCTTGACCGACAATCTCGTGCTATCTAAAATACATCTCTTTTTGTCCACTTCCCTTCAACAAGGAATCAACTATCTTATCACAGTGGATAATATTAAAGACTTGAATGGCAACATAATGAATCAAACTCAGTTGCCTTTCACGTTTTACACGGCGCAATCCGGTGATGTGGTTTTTAATGAAATCATGGCCGACCCAACGCCTGAGGTTGGCTTGCCCGATGTGGAATATTTAGAGCTTTTCAATAATTCTGCTTTTCCCGTTTCGTTGAAAAACTGGACATTAAAAATTGGAACAAATGTCCAAACTTTACCGGATTCAACCCTTCAGCCCGGCGGTTTTATTCTTCTCTGTCATCAGAACAACCAAAGCCTGATGGAGCCTTATGGAAGCGTAATTTCCTTCACTTCTTTTAGCCTCGTTAATACCGGCACAACTTTAACTTTACTCAACGAAAAGGGAGGTTTGATTCATTTTGTGAACTATTCCGACAGTTGGTACGGGCAAAGTAGCAAGGCAGAAGGCGGATGGTCGCTCGAACAAATCGACCCGGATAATCACTGTCTTGGAGCTTCCAATTGGTGGGCCTCAAATGCAGCTCTGGGTGGAACTCCGGGCAGTAAAAATTCCATTGATGACGACAAAACCGATATGGCGGCGCCGCAGATTAGCAGAGTAGCCGTTTTGGATTCTATGACTGTGCAGGTGGTTTTTTCTGAATCGCTGGACTCTTTGGGCTTATTGAATCCCGCAGCATATCAGATTTACGACAATATTGGCGCACCGGTTGCCGTTGCAGCTAATTTCCCCTATTACAATTCCGCCATTTTATCCCTTGATCAACCGCTGATGGAAAATGTGATTTACAAACTCCAAATCGACGATACCATCACCGATTGCAGCGGAAATATTCTGGCGGTTTCTACAACCGTTCCTTTTGGAATTGCAACAATTCCAAATAAAAACGATTTGGTTATCAACGAGATACTGTTTGATCCAAAAGCCGATGGAGTGGATTATGTTGAAATTTATAATCGTTCCGAAAAAATCATTGATTTGCGTGGTCTTCGTCTTGCCAACTATGATTTGGCTTCTTTGGATTTTGAGAATTTGTCAATCATAACGGAGGAAAACTACCCGATTTTTCCGGGGGAATATCTCACGTTGACCACAGCTCAAGAAATAGTTCGGAACCAATATTTTTGTAAAAATCCATTAAATTTTGTAGAAATGGAGGAATTTCCTTCGATGACAAATACCGATGGAAATGTGTATTTAATCACTCCTTCACAGCAGGTTTTGGACAGCATTCATTATACCGATGACATGCATTTTGCCCTGCTAAAAAACTATGATGGGGTAAGTCTTGAACGAATTAATTATAATCTTACAGGAATAGAAAATTGGCATTCGGCAGCCGAATCCGTAGGCTTTGGCACACCCACCTATCAGAATTCCCAATTTAACAGCTCCACAGCCCCAACGGCTGAATTTGAGCTTAGCCCTGAAGTTTTCTCCCCCGATAACGACGGCGTGGATGATGTGCTTTTTATCAATTATAAACTTCCGCAAGGTGCAATCATCAGTTCCTTAGTGATTTATGATGCGCAGGGACGACTGATTCGTAAACTGAAATCCAATTTTATGGCCGAAAGTCAAGGTTCGATAATTTGGGATGGAATTGATGATTCGAATCAAAAAGTCCGTATTGGAATCTATATTTTGTACATCGAAACATTGCAAATAGACGGAAATGTTCAGAAAAAGAAACTGATGACAACGGTTTCGGGAAGGCTTTAAATGGTCTGAATTAATGTCTGTAAATCTTTCCTTTTTCACCCAAAAATCTTCTTATTTTTGGTCTCTGCACTTAAGAGATAAACTATGTCACAGGACGGATACAAATATACCAAAGGTAAAATGCGGCAATTGGCTTTAATGAACAGAATCAGCCTTATTTTTAAGAAGAAATTGCCTATCGAAACCACCCTTCAGCAGATTGCTTTTATACTTCCTGAGGGAATGAAATTTAGTGATGCCTGCGCCCGAATCATCTATCAGGATAAAAGATACGCTTCTCAAAATTTCAATATTAGCCCGTGGCGACTTGTGCAGTCGTTTCGTCCGCTTATTAATCCTCCCGGTTTTGTGGAAATCTATTATCTAAACCACCATCCCGATCAGTTTTCCGGTCCCTTCTCTCAGCATGAAGATGAATTGCTGAAGCAGGTGGTGGCCATGATTTCGCAGTTTATAGAGGAGAAAAGAAACATTTCTCCGCAACTTAAAAATTTAAAAGCGGACCTATTTTCTTCTGCTTCCGGAGCAAACTATCTACATCAATTTCTTAATCATACCTACTCAAACCGTGATATATTTCACGACCTGATGCCGTTTAAGGTAGAAGAAATTTTACTGATTTCTACTCTTTATGATGCCTTTTCTATCGAAAGTGAAGGTCGGATTTTTGATCAGGTTCTTGGTGATTATCAGCAGCTTAACCTAACCACTATTCCTCGAATTACCGGCGTGACTAAAATAAATGATGCCTTCAAGGCGCTGCGCGAAAAGCATTTCGACTTGGTAATTGTGATGGTCGGTTCGGACTCCAAAAAACCGGTTTTCATCGGTCGAGAAGTGAAAAAACTATTTCCCTATTTGCCGGTGTTTCTGCTGCTCAACAATAATAAAGACATTCATTCTATTGAGAAACTTCATTTAGAAGGTTTTACTTATGATAGACTTTTCGCTTGGAATGGCGACTCCAAGATTTTCTTTGCCATGATAAAATTGGTGGAAGACCGAATCAATTTAGACAACGACACGTTGAAAGCTTCCGTTAGGGTGATTCTTTTAGTGGAAGATAGCCCGAAATTCTACAGCCGCTTTCTCACAACTTTGTATAATGTGGTGATGGATCAAACTCGTAGAATTATTCGTGATGTTCAAACGGATGAGCTGTATAAAGTGTTAAGAATCAGGGCGAGGCCAAAGATTATTCTGGCTTCCACTTATGAACAAGCCATGGACATCATCGAAAACTATCGCGACTATATGCTTGCTGTTATCACCGACACCCGGTTCGATAAAGATGGGAAGAAACAGTCGGATGCCGGTTTTCAGTTGGCAAACCATATTCGAAATAATGGGCTCGACATTCCCTTGATTTTGCATTCGGCAGAAGACCGCAATGAGAAAATTGCCCAAGAAATGAATCTGCAGTTTATCAACAAAAACAGTCCGAATCTTTCCATCTTGTTCCGGAATTTTATAACAAACTATCTCGGTTTTGGCGATTTTGTGTTTCGTTTGCCCGATCATACCGAGGTTGGTTTAGCCAAAACAATGCGCGAATTTGTTGATTTTCTTAAGGTTATTCCTGACGACTCTTTGCGGTATCATGCCAATAATAATCACTTTTCGCATTGGCTGATGGCTCGTGGCGAAATCGACATTGCTAAAATTATCAGACCTGTTCGGGAAAATGATTTTACGGATATTGTGCAAGTGAGAAATTATATCCTAAACACTATCGAAGAGTATCGACAGGAGCGAATGCGTGGTAAAATCATTTCTTTCGACGAACACCGCTGGTCGGACCATAAAAATATTGTGATGATTGCCGATGGTGCTCTTGGTGGCAAGGGTAGGGGATTAGCCTTCATCAACATGTTGATTTACAATATTGGTTTGGGAAAAGGTTTAGACAAAATCACAATCACCACTCCCCAAACTTTTGTCATCGGCACCGATGAGTACGATTATTTTATGCAGTCGAACGGACTTTATAACAAAATTCAACAAATTGCAGAAATCGACAAAATACGTTTAGTTTTTAATCAAGCTAAACTAAGTCAGCAAACTGAAAATCGTTTGTTAGAGTTGGTAAAAAATGTTCGTAAACCTTTAGCTGTCAGAAGCTCAGGATTGTTTGAAGACTCGCTCTCGCAAAGTTTTTCAGGCGTTTTCGAAACGTATATGTTGCCCAATAATCATCCTGAGTTGAAGGTTCGATGGAAGCAACTTATTCAGGCGGTGAAAATGGTTTATGCCTCCGTTTTTAGTAATGAAGCCAAATCCTATATTGAGTCCGTAAATTATAAGATTGACGAAGAAAAAATGGCTGTGGTGATTCAGGAGGTTGTTGGCAGAAACTATGACGATAATTTCTATCCGCATATTAGCGGTGTGGCTCAATCTTACAACTATTATCCCTTCAGTTATATGAAGCCCGAAGATGGTTTTGCTATTTTGGCCATGGGTCTGGGAGCTTATACGGTTGAAGGGGAGAAGAGCTTTAAATTTTGCCCGAAATATCCGCAATTGCAACACAATTCGGTAAATGATCAAATAACCAATTCGCAGCGTAGCTTCTATGCGTTGGATATGAAAAACACGCAACCTTTACTCGATAAAGGTGAAAATGCTGCCTTAAAACGTTTGAGAATAACTCAAGCCGAAACCCATGGCACCTTAAATCATATTGCCAGTACGTATAATGCCTATAACGACAGCATCAAACCGGGTATTTCTCAAAAGGGATCGCGCATTATTAATTTTGCTAACATATTGCAATACAATTATATACCATTGGCTGAGACTATTACGCGAGTCTTAGATTTGGTGCAAGATGTAACGGATACTCCGGTGGAAATTGAATTTGCCGTGCTCTTAAGTGAGTCGAAGCAGGTGCAAGCCGAATTTCATCTTTTACAGATAAAACCGCTATTGAGCAAGGGTGTTGATTTTGAAATCACACAGGAAGATTTGATGAGTGAGAAGTTGATTTTGCTTTCAGAAAAAGGTCTTGGAAATGGTTATCATAATGAAATAGAGGATATTATATTTGTCAGGCCGGAAACTTTCGACAAAACCCGAACACGCGAAATGGCTGAGGAGATAGCTGAAATCAATAAGCGTATGGTGACAGAAAAGAGGAAATATGTGCTCATCGGTCCCGGTCGGTGGGGTACGCGTGATGAGTTTATTGGGATTCCTGTGAAATGGACTGATATTTCAAATGCTGCCGTGATTGTTGAAACTGATTTGGAGGGGTTTCCACTCGAAGCCTCTGCCGGTAGTCATTTCTTCAATAATGTCATTTCGATGAATGTGGGCTATTACAGTATTTTTCATGGCAAGGAAAAGAACTTCATCCATTATGAATATCTAAATAGTTGTAGTCAAAAGCATTTGGGAAAATATTTCACTCACGTCAAGTCTGATAAACCTTATGCAATAAAAATGGATGGAAAAAAAGGTATTGGGTTGATTTTGAGGGGCGATTAGGGAAAAGGTTATTTCTATTAAACCACAAAAAATCAACCGGATTAAAGGGTTTTTTTGTTTGTGGAAAAACAGTATCATCGCAATTTGCATCTATATTTGCCGCTTGAATTTACGGACAATTGTACGATTATCAACCTTTAAACTACCTATCAATGAGAATATTAATTACAGGCTGTTCAGGACAAATAGGCACAGAGCTTACAGTGGCACTCCGCAATATTTATGGCAACGATCAAGTGATTGCCTCCGACATTAAAGAAGCTGCTCCGGAGGTGATGCAGTCCGGGCCATTTGAGATTTTGGACGTTTTAGACAAGGAAGCCATGCGTCAAATCATTCGCAAATATCAGGTTGAAGGTATATTTCACATGGCGGCTATCTTGTCGGCGGTAGGCGAAGGCAACCCAATGTTGGCATGGAATGTAAATATGAATGGTTTGATAAACGTGCTGGAGCTTGGCCGTGAAGAAAAAGTGGAGCGTATCTTATGCCCCAGCTCTATTGCTGCTTTCGGACCGGAAACGCCTGTTGATAATACCCCTCAAGAAACTGTGCTTCGTCCTACAACAATGTACGGAATCACCAAAGTTGCAGGCGAGTTGCTTTGTAATTATTATGTTCAGAAATATGGTATGGATGTGAGAGGTTTGCGCTATCCCGGTATTATTTCTAACGCCACATTACCCGGAGGCGGCACTACCGACTACGCCGTGGCCATTTATTACGATGCGGTAAAATTTGGAAAATACGAGTGTTTTGTTACCGCTGAAACCACTCTTCCTATGATGTATATGCCCGATTGCTTAAAAGCTACTATCGATTTATTTCAAGCACCTAAGGCCAATCTGAAACGTTTCGTTGACTATAATGTTGGCTCCATGAGTTTTGATGCCGCAACTTTGGCTGCCTCTATCAAGAGATATATTCCTGAGTTTGAAGTTGCTTACAAGCCTGATTTTCACCAAGCTATTGCCGATAGTTGGCCAAATTCGGTTGACGACTCTGCCGCCCGCGAAGAATGGGGATGGAATCCTGAATACGATTTGGACGCCATGACCCGCGATATGCTTCAAGCAGTGAAAATTAAAGTGGAAAAAGGGGAGTATTAAGAGAATTATCCTGTGTTTAATTGAGGGTCTCTTATATTCTAATATATTGTAAAGCCAAGATTGTTTTTATTATCTATAATTTAATAAGGGTTATATTGTAGTTAAATTGAATAATTTTGTGTTGTTGGTCTTGCTTTCTTATCTTACTCCACAATCAATTTATCCGAATATACCTTTCCACTCTCATCGATAACCCTTATAAAATATATTCCTCCTCTAAGCTTCGAAACATCCAATGCAACTGACTTTTGGCAATACCTCATTTCGCTTAATACTTTATTTCCCATCACATTATAAATCTGAATTTCAATATCTTGATTTAAACCGGAACTAAATTCCAATGTAATATCAGAACTGGCTGGATTAGGAAACACGCTTAACTTTAAACTTTGAACTTTAAACTTTGAACTTTCAATCCCTATCGTATACTGCAAAGCACTATCTATCACCGCTACATTATCTATATAATAATAAGCCCCATCGTAACTATGCCAACCCACAAGGGTTTTATTGGTTGAATCAGAAACATTGAAATTGCCAATGGTAAGAAACTGATACCCATCAGTAGGTGGCTTAAAATACCCACTAACTTTTACCCAGTCTAAGGTATCCGAAATAATTCCTCCTGAATGCTCAACCTGTGCATCAATTAGTGAGGTGAGATTAGAACTATAATGCAAAGTATCTATGCTAAAATATGCCCCAATATTCTCAATGGCATAATTACTCTCATTGGATAATGAAACCCAAAATTCTACATAATAGTTAACCGTTGGGTCTAATACACGGAAAAGTTTGGTTTCGATGTATTCTCGTGCTTCACTATTTACATAGCAAGTTATGCCTGCATAGTTAAAGCCTAATCTAGG
>JAFGWF010000121.1 GCA_016937295.1 Bacteroidales bacterium | reverse complement strand
TACGCCAAAGGCAAAAAAGGCAATCTTGCCAAAGCAATCCTAAAATCATGGTGGATTTTTGTCCGAAACTATTTCTTCAAAGCCGGCTTTTTAGATGGTGTTTATGGTTATGTAATCTGCCGACAAACCGCAGCAACCACTTTTGCAAAATATATGAAATTGAGAGATTTAAATAGAGGGGTTTGAGAGGTGGTTTTAAACCAAACGTCTTAAAAACATTAATTTAAGCTCCCAAAAACGAACTGCTGATTAGGCGTTTGTTAAATTTTATTATATCATAAATCAAATTTAAGGAATTCGATGGAATATTGTTTTAATGATATATTTAAGTAGTTGATTATAATATTTTGCGCAAAGCGAGCCGTTTGCATATCAGAATGATACACTTTTTGGTTAAATTTTCCCACATCCAACACCTGTTAAGAATTATTAATGCAAACAATCATCATAATTAAGCCTCAATGGTTTTCAGTTATCTTTGTCAACTAAATTTTCGAGCTTATGCAAATCAATATAGATACTAATTCCGGGTTTTGTTTTGGTGTGGTAAATGCCATCGAAACAGCCGAAAGATATTTGGAAAATCACGATGAACTATACTGCCTTGGCGACATTGTTCACAATAATATGGAGGTGGAACGACTTGAAAAAATGGGACTTAAAACCATCACACACGATGATTTAGCTCAGATGAAAAACGCTACCGTTTTGCTTCGCGCGCATGGTGAGCCGCCTTCTACTTACGAAACTGCCGTCAAAAATAATATCACCTTAGTTGACGCTTCCTGTCCGGTGGTTTTGCGGCTGCAAAATCGAGTGCTTAAAGGCTGGGAAAACATCCGAAAGATGAACGGCCAATTAGTGATTTATGGAAAGGAAGGCCATGCCGAAGTGCTTGGATTAGACGGCCAAACCGATGGAAATGCCATAGTTATCGGCTCGCCGGCTGACTTAGACAAAATCGATTTTACACGCCCCATAGAGCTTTTCACCCAAACTACTAAAGGAAAGGAAGGATTCACCGCCATCATCCAAGCCATTGAGCAACGTATCGAAGCGGAAGGCACCGAAATTCCATTCATCGTGAATGATTCACTTTGCGGAGCTGTCTCAAATCGTGCCCCACAAATGCGGGAGTTTTCTGCCAAAAATGACGTGATAATTTTCGTAAGCGGCCAAAAGAGTAGCAACGGAAAATACCTCTACAGCGTTTGCCAAGAGATCAATAAACAAAGCTATTTTGTGAGCAGCCCCGATGAAATCAGCCCGAATTGGTTTTCGCCCGAAACAACTTCCGTGGGCGTTTGCGGTGCCACTTCAACCCCCATGTGGCTTATGGAAAATGTGGCAAAAAAAGTGGAAGAAATTACCACCGCAAAACAATAACCTCTCTAACATTCTGTTTTTCAATTTTTAACAAATAAATAATATAGGGCTGAGGAATATTGTAGATTATTGCGTCTTAGAAAAACTTTTTAAACTAATACCTAATTATTTGTTACAATGAATTTATATCGACTTTTACTTTTCTTAATGCCTCTATTTTTCTCTGTTTTGGTATTTGCCGATGGGGACGAAGGGGAAATTGCTCGTTTCACCATTAGCGGCACCATAAGCGACAGTGAATCCGGCGAGCGGCTTGCCGGCGCAACTATCTTTGTAGAGGAAATAAAAAACGGAGTCATGACCAACGAATACGGCTTTTATAGCTTAAGCTTAGTTCCGGGCAAATACACATTGATAGTCAACTATATAGGCTATAACAAAGAAACCATAAAAATAGATTTGACTAAAGACCGAAGGCAAAATATCAAATTACAACCTTCGGTGAACAATCTTGAGGCAGTGGAAATTACGGCTCAAAGCAAGAATGAAAATGTGCGTTCGAGTGAGATGAGCGTAGTAAAAATGGACATAAAAACGGTGAACAAAATACCGGCTTTCATGGGCGAGGTGGATATTTTAAAGACCATTCAATTATTGCCCGGCGTAATTTCCGGAGGTGAAGGCAGCACCGGTTTTAGTGTTCGTGGAGGCAGCACCGACCAAAATCTGATTCTTATGGATGAAGCTTCCGTATTCAATGCCAGTCACTTAATGGGCTTTTTCTCTGTTTTCAACAATGACGCTGTCAAGGATTTGAAATTATACAAAGGAGATATTCCTGCTGCATATGGTGGCCGCCTTTCATCACTTTTGGATGTGCGGCAGAAAGACGGAAATAATCAGAAATTTGGCGTTACAGGCGGAGTCGGACTTATCAGTAGCCGCCTGATGGTTGAAGGGCCAATTGTCAAAGAAAAAGCAAGTTTTATTGTTGCAGCTCGCCGTTCTTACGCCGATATTTTTCTTCCTTTGGCAAAAAATAAAGACCTCAGAAACAACACCTTATATTTCTACGACATGAACTTAAAGGTAAACGCAGACCTGAATGAAAACAATCGCGTTTTTGCCTCAGGTTATCTTGGTAGAGATGTTTTTGGCGTGAAAAATCCGTTTAATGGCAGCAGTTTTGGCATCGACTACGGAAATAACACGTTCACCCTTCGATGGAATCATCTTTTTTCGCAAAAACTTTTTTCCAATGTTACTCTGCTGCGCTCCGACTACAGCTACAATCTCAATAGTGATGACGATGTTCAAGGCTTCAATTGGAAATCAAGAATGAAAAACTATTCCGTGCGAAACGACTATGGTTATTATATCAACCCGCTGAACACGTTAAAGTTTGGAATCTTTGGCACATTTCATCATTTTTACCCGGGCACCATTAATGGAATGAATGAATCGGCTATAAATGAAATTAAAATCCCTGAATCACAAGCCATTGAGTTTGGGGTTTATGTAGAGAATGAGCAAAAAATCACGGGACAATTAAGTGCTAATTATGGAATCAGGTACACAGTTTTCAGCAATCTGGGAGCTTCTACTGTTTATAATTTTGATGAGATTTTTGAACTGATTGACTCAACGGTTTATGGAAAAAATAAGCTCTACAATAGCTACGCAGGCTTTGAACCGCGGGCCAGTCTTACGTTCTTACTCAACGAAACTTCTTCTATTAAAGCAAGTTACTCAAGAACCTTACAATTTGTTCAGTTAGCAAGCAATTCCACCGTTGGAAATCCTCTAAGTATTTGGTTTCCGGCCAGTCCAAATGTAAAGCCTCAATATGCCGACCAAGTGGCGGTGGGTTATTTCAAAAATTTCAAAGAAGGAATGTTTGAGACTTCCGTAGAAGTTTTTTACAAAAAGATGTATAACCAGATTGATTTTAAAGATCACGCACAATTGATTATGAACCCTCTGCTGGAAGGGGATTTACGATTTGGTTGGGGACAAGCTTATGGTTTGGAACTATTTCTACGTAAAAATACAGGAAAACTAACCGGCTGGATTTCATATACTTTATCCAAATCGAAACGCTTTTTTGGCGACATCAACGATGGCAAAGCCTACCTATCTCCTTTCGACAAACCACATGACTTTTCAACTGTGTTGAGCTACGACATCAGCCCACGTGTAAACATTTCAGGAACATGGGTTTACACTTCAGGTTCGGTGGCCACTTTCCCAACCGGTCGCTTTGTTTATGGCAATATGGTGGCTCCTGTGTATAGCGACCGCAACGACTACCGCCTGCCTGACTACCATCGCCTCGACTTAGGCGTAACGATTAAAGAAAAACCGAAACCAAAACGCAAATGGCATCATTCATGGGTTTTTTCGATTTACAATGCCTACAACCGACATAATGCCTACAGCATAAGCTTTGAGCAAGACAAAGACAATCCTAACGAAACTATTGCCGTTAAAACTTACCTTTTTGGCGTGATCCCATCTGTTACATTCAATTTTAATTTCTAAAACATGAAAACACATTATAAACTAATATTCAGCATCTTAACCATAGCGTTTTTGTTTACTTCCTGCACCGAAGAAATTGATTTAGAACTTAACGATAGTTTTACGCGTCTCGTTGTGGAAGGAAATATTGGCACAGATACTATTCACCAAAAAATCAGGCTGACAAAATCAACCAGCTATTTCTATAATCAAGAACCTCCTGTAATTCAGGGTGCTTCGGTTAAAGTTTCGGATGGAACAACAAATTACATTTTTATCGAAGACCCAAATATTCCGGGTTATTATTTTTCCGAAAATCCTTTTTCAGGCATTCCGGGCAAGACCTATTCCTTGGATATTCAAAATGTAGTTTTAGAACAAAACGGTGCTGCACAATCCTATAAAGCCGAGGAACCTATGAAGCAAATTTTGGTTATCGACTCCATTTATGCTGTTCGTGTAAATGTTTTTGGGATGGATGGTTATATTGTTTATGGTTTTGCACAGGAGCCCGCCACTCCAAAAGATTATTATATGTGGCGATACTATGTAAACAACAGGCTTATTACCGACACCATCAACAAAGTTACTTTTGGTTCTGATGAATTGGTAAATGGTAACTATCTGAGCAATTTGGAGTTAGGATTTTTCACGGAAGGAAAACCGGGAGACACTTTAACTGTAGAAACCAACACAATCACAGAAGAATATTACGAATTTATCGTCACATTTATTATTGAAACCCAGTTTTCAGGTGGAGGATTTACAGGGCCGCCGGCTAATATAATCACCAATATCAGCAATGGCGCCGTTGGATATTTCAACACTGAAGCCCGAAGCAAAATTTCGACAGTTCTACCCTGATGTAGCTTCTTTGGTTCGACTCCTATTTTTGCCCAATAAAATTCCGGCAATAATCAGCAGCAATCCAACGATGGTGTACTGTCCTATTTTTTCGCCCAAAACCATGGAAATAAGGAATAAAGAAAGAAATGGTGATAGAAAAATAAGTCGGCTTACCTGATCGGTTCTCAGCGAAAGCTTCATAGCCTTTGACCATAAAAAGAAGGTGACACCCATCTCCGCTAAACCAATGTAAATCAATGAAAAACCGGATTTGAAACTGAGAACCGGCCATTGACCAAAAAACGAGACAGCTATAAACGAAAACAAAGTGCCAAAGGAGAAGCTTAAAAAAAGCTTGACCGTTTCATCTTCTTTATTTTTCAAATTTACTAACCAAAATAAAGCCCAGACTACGGAAGAAAACAAAGCTAAGGCTGCTCCTTCGGGATTCTCAAATTTAAGCGTGTTTAGTTGACCATGAGTTGCAATGGTCATCACTCCGATAAAGCTTACCAACATTCCCACGAATGATTTGATGCCAACTTTTTGATTCAGAAAAACAATCGATAACAAGACTAACATAATGGGCCAGATATAGTTAAGACTCATGGCCTCCTGTGCAGGAAGAACATTGTAGGCTTTAAAAAGTATAAGATAATACAAAAAGGGGTTTAGAAAACCGCGTATGGCCGCTTGAAAAAAAATATTTGGTTTAAGTTTTACAAGCACGTCCCATTTACCGGAAATCATCATCACAATAATCATGAAGATTGTGGCTGTTAAACTACTGAAAAACAGCAAGCTAAACACGTCAACAAACTGAAGAGCAATCTTAAAAGCGGAAGCCACCGTTGACCATAAAAGCACTGCTGCCAAGGCAAAAACATAGGCTTTGGACTGAGTTTTCATCCGAGATTCTATTCTTTGATATTATCGATGGAATAATGCAAACCACGATTTTCGCGACGATCTTTTGCCATTTTGATAATCACATAAGCCACATTGATTACATTTCGGAGTTCGCAAAGTTGGG
This sequence comes from Bacteroidales bacterium, assembly GCA_016937295.1. Taxonomy (GTDB): domain Bacteria; phylum Bacteroidota; class Bacteroidia; order Bacteroidales; family UBA1556; genus UBA6267. The sequence continues at coordinate 6,549 of JAFGWF010000121.1, read as the reverse complement.
TGTTCAGAATAGAAACGTCGAATAACGCTTCAGTTTCTTCAAAAATTAAACGCAAGCGTCTGAGGGCTCGTTCTAAGCGCAAATCGGAGCGCACTATTCCCACATAATTGCTCATTATCGACTGCACTTCTTTTAAGCTTTGCGTTATCAAAATCAATTCTTCATTCAGTCGCATACCTTCATCATTCCAGTCCGGAATTTTATGCTCAAATTCAATATTTTGAATTCGATTAGCACTATCCACAAAAGCTCGATGCGAAAACACAAGAGCCTCAAGCAAAGAGTTGGAGGCCAATCGGTTAGCTCCATGAAGTCCGGTTGAAGCAACTTCGCCGCTGGCATAAAGGTTTTCGATGGAACTTTGTGCCCATTGGTTCACCTTAATGCCACCGCAACTATAATGAGCCGCAGGCCTAACAGGAATTTTCTGACGCCGAATGTCGATGCCATGACTTAGGCATTTTGCATAAATACCGGGGAAGCTCTCCACTAATTCGCGACCATTGAGAAAAGTAGCATCGAGATATACATGCTCGGCACCGGAGATTTTCATTTCTTGGTCGATGGCGCGCGCTACAATATCGCGTGGAGCCAAATCGGCGCGTTCATCATAACGGCTCATAAAATATTCCCCTTTTTGATTGCAGAGTCGTGCGCCAAAACCACGCAAGGCCTCCGTTATCAGAAAAGCCGGCTTTTCGAGAGGTGTATATAAGGCCGTCGGGTGAAACTGAATAAACTCCATATTTTCCACCGTACATCTTGCTCGATAGGCCATTGCGATTCCATCACCTGTTGCAATCACTGGATTAGTTGTTGAATCGTAAACCGACCCTACACCTCCTGTCGCCAACAAAGTAATTTTGGAAAGAATAGTTATAACTTTTTGATTATTAGGATTTAAAAAATAAACACCAAAGCATTTTATTCCACCTGCTTTCCGCGATGTTGGCTGTCCTAAATGGTGTTGGGTAATCAGGTCAACGGCAAAATGGTTTTCTAAAATCTGAATATTTGGGTGCATTTTCACTTGATGAACCAAGGCTCTTTCGATTTCCGTTCCGGTTTGGTCTTTACTATGAAGAACTCGATTTTCGCTATGCCCTCCTTCCCTACCGAGTTTGTACGTACCATCAGGATTCTTATCGAATTTTGTTCCCCATTCAATGAGTTCCTTGACCCGCTCCGTTGATTCTGTGATAGTTAATCTAACTATCTCTTCGTTGCATAACTCATCACCGGCTATTATAGTGTCTTGAATATGCTTTTGATATGTATCCGGTTGATACATCACTGCCGCAATGCCACCTTGTGCATATTTTGTAGATCCCTCTTCCATCGAAGATTTGGCTACAATAATTACCTTTCCTTTTTCGGCAGCTTTCAGCGCAAAACTCAAACCGGCTACACCGGTTCCAACTACAAGAAAATCTGTTTTCAGTCTCACTATAATTCCTTTAAATAATTTACGAAAGTAGAAAGAATTACGCAACTATTCAACTCAGACCACTTGCTTTTTAACGGAACATTAAATAAAAACAATCAATTAGTTTGCGTTTGTTATTTCTTTAATTAAATCAACGATTTTATTATTCGTAAACTGAGTTTTAAACTCAATTTTCACCTTTCCTTGGAAAAATTTTTCAGCATGATTTATTTTAAACTTTTCTTCATCCCGAAGTCCTTCCATGCCATCAACATCCTTAGTCTCTATGATGAAATAGAGTTTCTGCTCACCGTCTTTGAATTTCAAAACATAAGCGAAATCAGGCGAATAGCTTTTCCCTCCTGCAACAGGAATTCTAATTGAGTTTTTTGGAATCTTCATAAATACAATAACTTCGCTTATCTCCGACTTTATATTCGCTTTTTCTAATTCTGAATCGTAGTATAATTCATCAAAAAAATAGGTTTTCGCAACTGATTCGCCGGAATGGAAAACTCCAATATCCGAAGCGGAAATTTCCTTTTTCAAGATTCCATTTTCTCGTGTTAGTTTTGTTGGATGAATATTGTTTGAAACTTTTTTGTACTCAATACTGAATTTGTTAATCGCATTTGCCATTAAAAAATAATCAAATTTTTGTTTGATGGTTCGTAAAGTGCTTTGATTTAAATAGTTGTTTATTTCCACACCTGCATCTATGATGGATTGATGAATAGTGTTTATATTGATATTAAGTGTCTTTGAAAGCTCTTTTAAAAAATCACTATAAATCAAGGTTGAAATTATATTTGTCTTTCGATTGTACACCGAATCAGACTCATTTGCAACTGCTTTATTGTCTTGAATTTCAATTTTAGAAATTCGTTCGTTTATTCCGTCTTGCAAAAGTTTATCTTTCTGTTCTCGTAAAAACTCTGTAAAAAGATTTTTAAACACTTTTTCACTTTCAAATTTGTATTCTAAAATTACTTTTTCGTTGAGTTTTTCCCACAAATCTTTTAATTCTTGATATTTTTCTGTTCTTACGGTAATTTTCTTCTTGAAGTCGGTGTGTTTACGCACTTTGTTTGAATCAACTCCTTCAAAGATTCGAGGATAATTTTGTTTTATAAAATCAAATCCTCCTTCCAAAAATTTTCGAGAAAAATCAATAACCTTATCTTCCATAATGAGCTTTTGCAAAAGGTGGTTTTCATCTGCAAACTCGTATTTATCAATGATTTGCTTAATCATATTATCCGTAAGCTTTTCATGAACTACTTCAATGGAAACTGCACCCGATTTTTGATTAATCTCATTTACAAGTTTATCCACAAAATCATTTTCGGTAAAATCTACAAAATAGTTTAGATAAAATTGCTCGTCTTTTACACGATTTCCGTATTCATTCACCGGCAAACGCAAGCCTCGCCCTACTTCCTGAAGTTTTGAAATTTCACTTCCGCTGCTACGTAGTTTACATATCTGAAATACATTCGGATTGTCCCAACCTTCACGCAAAGTCCATTTTGAAAAAATGAACCGTCTAGGATTTTCTAAATCAAGCATGGCTTGCTTGTCGTGCAAAATTTCGTTTATCTCTTTTTCAATGGCTTCGTCTTTTTCGGTATTGTCTTTTGAAAAATAACCCGCATGGGTGGCAGATACATCTATTAATGTTTTTTCAAGGAATGATTTGTAAAAACCATCAGCTTGTGTTTTCAACAACTCTTCAATTTCTGCCTTAATATATAGCTCAATTGTTTTGCGTAGGTACCCGTCTTTATTTCGATATTCGTCAATATTGTCAATAAAAAAAAGCGTTAAGGGTTTTATCTTCACATCTCTTGTAAGTAATTGTTTTTCAATTTCAAAATGGTGTTTAATTGCCTTTTGTATCATGGTTTCTTGCAACTTTTCCGCATACGAATAAGGATTGATTTTATCGCCCTTTTTCAGTTCCAAACCATTTGTTAAGACAACGGTGCTTTTATTCAAATTCTCAATCCCCAAATCCATCATTTCGGGATGAACTTTTTTAAGACTTTCCCTTTTTGAGACTGTAACCGTGTTGCGTTTATCGTTTTCAATCAATTCAAAACTTGCTTCTATTCCATCGGAATCAATAAAACGTACAATGGCATTTTTTCCACTTTCAAATTCAGTGATATGACCAATAACCCCTTTGACCAAATTTTTATTGAATGAGTCCACCGCCGTCAAGGTATAAATCAGGTTGTGGTAATCTTTAACGGTTATATTTTCCATCTTTCCGGAGAGGAGATTCTTTTGTTTCACAATTTTATCAGGAAAAGTCGCACCATAGCGCAAAATAAATTGAGGCTTCATTTTTTGAATGTTTTCCCAAGTCTTATTACCTTGTCCAAATTTGTGCGGCTCATCAATAATCATAAAAGGTTTTGTGGCTGCAATGGCATCAAATGGAATCGAGAATTTGTCAAACAAATCTTTATCAAAAGCTGTTTGCATGGTTTCAGAATTAATCATTCCGGCATTGATAATCAAAACCTGAATACTGTTGAGTTCAAATTTTCCGGCAGCAACAAAACTTGAAACGGCAGGTGGCAGATACGATTTCTTGGTTTTCTTTTGACTTTCAACAATATGCAAATGAAGGGTTTTACTATATTGCTCCTTGAAATGCTCTCGGCTACTGTCCGACTTCAAAAAATCAATTGTTCCGGCTTTAATAGACAACGTTGGTACAACAACAATGAATTTGAAAATGCCATAATGCTTATTGAGTTCAAAAATGGTTTTAGTATAGGTATATGTTTTGCCCGTGCCCGTTTCCATCATAATATCAATGATGTTGCTTTTGCTTTTTACATTTACTTCTATCGAATTATTCTCTTGTTTTGCTCTGATATTTTTTGAATATTGGCCAAAAGGCAAAATATCATTTTCAAACACATTGCCCTGCTTTTCAATCTTATTATAAACCGGATTAATAAAGTTTCTATCAACTTCCAAAACCGGATGCGATTGGAGGTTTTCAAATACGGCTAATGTGCTTTTTACAGCATTTTCCTGATGCAACAGGTTCTTCTCAAAATTAAATCCCTTCATCATTTCTTCGATTTAATGTCTAAATCTTTCTGTAATTTTTTAATGGATTCCAAATACGCTTTTTCGACCGGCGAAAGCGTTTTTCGCTGAAATTTTCGATACTCGGCTTCGGCTTTTTCCATTGCTTTTTCGTGGCTTATTTTTCCTAAATCCTGCAATGTCCCTTTACCATAGTTGGAAGTGAATTTATCGAGTTCGCTTACCCAGTCACTCATTTTCATCGGAATTTGTTCCATTGCCTTAATTTCGGCTAAATCAAAAAATGCAGAAACCATTCGATTTAGTATTGCCAACTCATCTTTTTGCAAATAGTTTTTAGCCACCGATATATCCCTTTTTGTGGGCATGGCTCCGCCAAAATTTGTTAAACCCATAAATTCCTTATCGGCATCGGCACGTGAAAATATAAGCTCTGCCGCTGTTTGCTTATTTACCGCATAATGCAATTTGTTTTGCACCATTTTAAAAAAAAGGACAGATTCTTCACTCCTCGAATCATAATCGATACTTGTAGCATATAAATCTAATACTTGACGATAAATGACTTTTTCGCTACTTCGAATGTCCCTAATCCGGTCGAGCAACTCTTTCCAATAGGTTCCGCCCCCCATGCCTTTCAAGCGTTCATCATCCATCGTAAAACCTTTGATGATATATTCGTGCAATCGATGAGTAGCCCACTGCCGAAATTGGGTGCCTCGCAACGATTTCACTCGATAACCTACTGAAATAATCACATCTAAATTATATAATTTGACGGTATTTGTTTGAGTTTTTCCTTCAATAGCGCCATGTTGAGTGGTTGTTCGGAAATTCCGAACTACCACTTTCTCGTCTAATTCACCTTCAACAAAAATATTCTTTATATGTTCGCTAATCGTTGATTTTGCTTTATCGAACAATGTTGCCATTTGCTCTTGCGTAAGCCAAACGGTTTCACCTTCAAATAGAACATCAAGTTTTATTTTTTCGTCTTCCGTTTTGAAAAGTACAATACTATTATCCGGTTTATCTTTATTCATTTCTTAATCTTTAGTTTTGAGTTGTATTTACTATGCTTGTACTGCTTCGCAAAAGTTGTTTCGATAAAACAAATACCTTTTGTTCTTGCAGAATTTTGAATAATTCCCATATTTGCAAAGCAAATTCAAAACTCTTATTTTTCACAATACTCTCTTTTATAATGATATCTATACATTCAACACTCACAACTGACCACTAATACCGAATTACAAAATCAATTTCAATATTCTTTTTATTAGCATAGGACTTCACATTTTCCGAAAGTTCGCGCAATCTTGCACTTTCAAAATGAAAACCAAAACTAATAATCGACGTAGGGCTAAACTTCTTATCTGAGTCAATTTTTTCGAGCAATGCTTTTAAATGATTTGTGCTGAATCCTTTGTGCATCAAATACAATTTGCCATTGCCGTAGTTGGCCGTGTAAACTTCGCCAAGCTCATCGGACAAATCAATGCGTTCTATATCTTGTGTTAATGCAATGCCATCATAAGTTTTCCATGTCGTCAGCAATGCCTCGATGTCGTCTTCCGAAAGTTTGCCCACATCAAACAAAGTTTGCTTGCTATCGAATAGCTCTGCCTCAAAATCGTAATCCTCCCAAATAGGTATTGTTTCATAAATTTTGAAACAGTTTTGAGTTTTTAATTTTGAGTTGTGGGCTATTTGCTCATGCAAATTTTTTATTTCTTGTTTGGTTTCTTCGGTTTGCAGTTCGCCTTTTAGTTCTTTGATTTTCAGTTCCAATTTTTGACTTTTTTCGTCAAGTTCTGCATTTATCTTCTTTGAAGCACGCAACAAACGCTCTTTGGTAATTTCAAAAATGGTTGGTTCTGCTTTTAGTTCGTCTTTAACAAAATCAAAAGCCGCTTTGTTTTTCTTAGGGTCAATGGGCTCAGAAATTTGCACCAAAATAAACTTTCTATTGCCGCCATCTTCAGCATTGAGTTGCATTACCGCATCGCCCGTTGTGCCCGAACCGGCAAAGAAATCGAGGATGATTGAGTCAG
>JAFGWF010000120.1 GCA_016937295.1 Bacteroidales bacterium | reverse complement strand
AGCCTTCTTGTGCTCACCATAGCTTTTTCCTCCTGCGAAAAGGAATCTGAAACCGTATCGAATCTTCAAGGCAGATGGGTATTAAACACAATTGCAGTTGAGGGTGGCTCATCAATATCCGGTTTTGGTTCGTCCATTACATTTATCGGCGACAAAAATGAAGGATTTGGATCTGATTTTTCGGCCATAGATTTCACCGTTGGCAGTTTCTCTTACTCTTTAAGTTCCGATGAAAAAACTTTGACCATATTGGATACCAGCATGTTAGGTGGAATGTATAATTTTAGTTTTCAGGTTGAACAAGTTAGCTTGTCCTCCCTAAAACTGAAAACGTATTCAGAACTTGGTGTTGCAACATTTACCTTTTCCAGATAGAATTCTTCCAAATCAAAATCCCTTAATAAAAAATTTTCCAGAAATTGTTGTTTAACTTCTCTTAAGAATTAATTATCATATTTTTTAGGACTGCTCAGTATTATTTCTATTTTTGCAACAACATTGCAAATACAAATTTGTTGCATTAATGGATACATTTAGCATTTTACGTAATCATAATCTCCGCCGCACCGCGTGTCGTGAAGGCATACTCAAGGTGATGATGACAAGCGGCAAGGCTTTGAGTGAATCAGAAATTAGGTCGCATCTCATGGGAAATTTCGATAGAACAACCTTTTATCGAAGTTTTAAAACCATGGAAGATTCCGGGATTTTGCACAAGATTGTGGTTGACGACCGAATGGTTCGTTATGGACTTTCGGAGGCTGTTACCGGAAAATCGTCTCATCCGCATTTCTACTGCACTACCTGTCATTCCGTTTTTTGCCTTGACCAATCTCTTGTGGCGCCTCAACTACCTTCGGGTTTTTCTACCGATGATTTGGAAATGATTGTAAAAGGAGTTTGTAAAAAATGTAACGCTTAAAAATGCGAAAAACCTCACTACATATTGCCATTCTTCTGCTAATTACCGTGCTTTCACCGGTGATAATTCAGTCGTTTCATGCCTTATCGCATCATCATCACGAATTATTTGAATCTACCGATTCTATCAAAAAACGTTTTTTAAATGAAAATGAATTAGCCGTAGATGATGATTGTATCATATTAGAATTCAAATATGTAGCAAAAAATTTACCTATTGAATCCGTATTTGTATTTCAACGTGTTTTTCAAGATATCGACTTATCAACTCTCCCAACGAGAATTTGGATAAATAAAAAAATAGATACTTCATCCAATCGAGGACCGCCAAATAGTTTTTTTATTTCTTAAGGTTTCCCGATAAGAAATCAATTTATCATCACCTATTTGTTTTCAGTGCTTTACTGAAAATCAATATTTGATTTCCACATTTCCGTTTCATTTTATTAATTCACTCCAATGTATTTCAAACAAGTCGTTATTCTATTGTTTACAGTTTGGATTGTAATTCCTTCAGGATTTAGTCAGGTTTCTTATGCTATTCATGGAAAAATTACCGACGAAAAAGGAGTTTCATTGCCGGGCGCAGCAGTTCTGATAAAACCTCTCAACAAAGCCATCCTGACCGACATGAATGGGCAATTTTCATTTTTGAATTTGCCTACGGCTAATTATGTGCTTAAGGTTCAATATCTTGGATATGCCGATTTAGTAGATTCCTTCTATTTGAATCATAACTTGCAAAAGAATTATCAACTTATAACTTCGGTAGCTACCTTGAAAGAGGTTGTTGTTATCGACCATTATGCTGAAGATCGAAAAAAGGATATTCCTGTAAGTAGTGATGTGGTAGATGGCAAGTATATCAACAAAAATCTGGGTAACAGCTTGATGAATTCTTTGGAGCGATTGCCCGGAGTGGATGCAATCAATATAGGCTCGGGACAGGCAAAACCTGTGATTAGGGGTTTGAGTTTCAATCGCGTGGTGGTGGTTGAAAATGGTATAACTCACGAGGGGCAGCAATGGGGAGCCGATCACGGGCTCGAAATCGACCAGTTTGCAGTGGACAGAGCCGAAGTGATTCGTGGCCCTGCCTCGTTGATTTATGGTTCGGATGCCATTGGTGGTGTGATTGATTTGAGACAATTATACACTCCTGAACAGGGTACTTTGTCAGGCGATGTCAATTTGATTGGAAAGTCGAATAATAATCTGATTGGCGGTTCGGCGAGTATTGGAATGGCCGGCAAGAAGATGTTTTTTATCTTTCGAACTACTTGGCTCGACTGGGCTGATTATAAGGTTCCTGCCGATTTTGTGGATATTTACTCATTTCGTATGCCGCTCTATCGAAATAGCTTGAGGAATACTTCGGGCGAGGAACTCAATTTTCATTTAACGACAGGATATATAAATCGGAATTTTAGCAGCCGTTTTTATATAAGCATGGTTAGCTCAAAATCCGGCTTTTTTGCCAATGCTCACGGATTGGAGCCTCGAAATGTGGATACTGTTTTGCACGATGCCAACTTGCGCGATGTGCTGAATCCTTATCAAAGTGTGAAGCATTATAAAATTCAAAATCAAAGTCGTTGGCAGTGGAAAAAGGGTTTTGTGGAAGCAGTAATTGGTTTTCAAAACAATAAGCGTCAGGAAATTAGCGATTATGTAAGTCATGGGTATATGCCTCCGGTTTTTCCTGGCGAACTTGATTTTAATCCTGAATTGGAACGTAGTTTCGATAAAGATATATTTTCCGCGAATGCTAAAGTTTCTTACAACCCGCGTAACAGCCTGACTTTTATGAGTGGATTGAGTTTTAATTTTCAAGATAATCAAATTGGTGGCCGTGGGTTTATTATTCCTGAATTTCAGCAATTAAACAGCGGAATTTTTCTTTATGCCAAAAAGCTCGTAGGTGAAAAGGGAAGTTTGCAGGGAGGCTTACGCTATGATGTTGGTAGGCTGACAATTGATAGCTATGCCGATTGGTTTCAGAGTGCCGTTATTGTTGGGATTGATACGTCTTGGCAATATCTGCAACGCGCTTCCAATAGTGAAAAAACTTTTGGGAATGTTAGTTGGTCATTAGGATATAACTATGTTTCGCCTAAAATACTTTTTAAGATAAATCTCGGGAAAAGCTTTCGTTT
>JAFGWF010000119.1 GCA_016937295.1 Bacteroidales bacterium | reverse complement strand
TAAATAAGCATCCATTTGTGTGGGAAAATCATCGAGTTGTTTTAAATCAAAAGCAGGAAACTGGTTCAAAGCTCTATTTTCAGTCATATCAGTTTTTTGATCGGGCAAATAAATATGTAAACCGCTAAAAATCAATATTATTAAAAGAAAAAGAAACGTCAATATGAAATTATAAGCTCTCATGTTAAAACCTAAAATAGATAAATGGATTGTACTGATCAGATAAAACAAAGAAAATGGATAAGCCGAAAAGGGAAAACAAGAAAACAGCTTTAAGAATCAGATAAATAGCCATATTATTTCCAGATTTTCTCAAAAAAAGCACTAAACTTTTTGCAGTAATTGGAAGTAAATTTGAAGACCCAATAATTCCAATAGGCACTAAAAATAGTAGCAAAGGAGTTAAAAAATTCAAGGCAGAATAAGCACCATTCTGAAAGCTAAACATTTTTGCAACAAAAAGAAAAGCAATATCAATTTCTTCAATCCTAAAAAACACCCAACCGACTAAAACGACTATAAGAGTGTAGAAGTGAGGAATGATAAAGCCCGATTTTGATAATAATTTTCCCAATCCTAATCTTTCTGCAATTAAAAACAACCCGTGAAACAAACCCCAAAACACAAAACTCCAACTGGCGCCATGCCAAAAACCGGTGAGGAAGAAAACAATGAGAAGGTTTAAATAAACCCTCAAATTACCTTTTCGATTGCCACCTAAGGGGATATAGAGATAATCTCTAAACCAGTTTGAAAGAGAAATATGCCACCGTCTCCAAAACTCCTTGATCGACTTAGCTACGTAAGGAAAATTAAAATTTTCCAAAAACCGAAAACCAAACATTTTTCCGAGGCCAATGGCCATATCGGAATAACCGGAAAAATCGAAGTAGATTTGAAAAGCGTAAAGAATTGCGCCAAACCAAGCAGCAGAAGTTGAAAGTGATTCAGGATTTATGGAGAAAATCTGGTCGGCAACGATGGCGAAATTATTAGCTAAAAGTACTTTCTTGGCCAGACCTATAATAAAGCGTTCAATCCCTTGTCGGAAGTTTCGGAGACTGTGAATTCTATCGGCAAGCTGGAGATGGATGTCGTGATACCGAACAATTGGGCCGGCAATAAGCTGTGGAAACAGAGAAATATATAAGGATAGATTTATAATGTTTTTCTGAACTTGAGTTTCTTTGCGGTAAACATCTACTAAATAGGAGATGGATTGAAATGTGAAAAATGAAATACCGATAGGAAGCACAATACCAAGATCCGGTAATGGTTGTAGTCCAATGTTCTCGCGAAGAAAACTGATATTTGAAACAATGAAGTTGGCATATTTAAACACCACTAAAAGGGACAAATTCAGGGCAACTCCAAAAATTAAAGCAAGTTTTTTTTGATTAACTGATGAAATCAAACGTCCAAAAACATAATTAGCTAATAAAGAAAAAAGCAAGATAAGGCTCAAGGAAACCCCACTCCAAGAATAAAATATTAAACTGGCAAATAGCAGAAATGCGTTTCGAAAACGAATAGGTAATAAATAGTAAATCAGCAGATTAACAGGTAAAAATAAGAAAATAAAATTTACCGAATTAAACAACATTATGAGAAGATTTAGTATTTTAAACTAATTCAGCAAGTAAATTTGCCGGCGAAAACAGTAATAATTCCAATTCTATTTATGCACATTCCGGATAAAGTCTTCCACTTCGGGCACTCCGCCCTGATAGACTAAATATCCATTATAAGGTTCTCGAATGGTGATTTCATCATTCACAGGAGTGAGCATCAGTTTCTTAACCTCTTCCGGATCTTTTGTTTGGCCTAAAGCCCATGACAATTTCACCCACGCCACCTCCGGCAACATATTTCCGGCAGGAATAATTCCCTTTGCCATCATGTCGCGTCCTGTGTCGTAAACAAACATGTGAACATATCCCCAAAGTGTTTGAAGAGTCATATACATGTGAATTCCTTTGGCATGAGCCCTTTCAATGGCGGGATAAAGTTCTTTATTTACGTGACCCAAACCGGTTCCCACAAAAATAATCCCCTCATAACCTTTGTCAATCATAGCATCAAGAATGTCGGGACTCATGGCAGGATAGTAATAAAGCATCGTAACTTTCTCGTTCCAGAATGGTTTGATATCCACATTTTTATCATTTCTTCTCTTATGATAATTCTTCTTGATTGGCGTAATGGTTTTTCGGTTTATCATGGCAAGGGGCGTATCTCCAATGGTTCGAAAAGTGGAACGATACGAAGAGTGCATTTTTCGCACACGAGTGCCTTTATGAAGTAGTCCGTACTCATCGGAAGTTGGGCCAAACATACAAACCATCACCTCAGCAATATCGGAAGTGCCGGCAGCTTTCATAGCGTGCATCAGGTTAAGAGCTGCATCGGAGCTGGGTCGGTCGCTGGAGCGCTGACTTCCGACAAGCACTATTGGTACCGGAGAATTCTGAACCATAAAAGTGAGAGCGGCTCCTGTATGATGCAAGGTGTCCGTTCCGTGTCCAATAACAATTCCGTCAACACCCTTTTTAATTTCTTTTTCGATGGCGAGCGCAAGAGCCTTGTATTGCGTTGG
>JAFGWF010000118.1 GCA_016937295.1 Bacteroidales bacterium | reverse complement strand
ACAAAATTCTCTTCCCCAAAAATCTCATCTAATAGCAAGCGAAGCTGAGCTACTTCATTATCATCAATAGAAACGAAAATGACTCCATCGTCTTTCAAAAGCTGCTTAGCTATGTAGAGGCGGGGATACAGAAAAGTGAGCCATGCCGAGTGACTATTGCTCTTTCTTTGGGTAAAACTTAAAATCCGTCTGGCTTTTTCTTCATCCACTCCAATGAGGTTTTGCAACTCCCTCACCGTAAACTTTCTATCGTCTTCATACACAAAACCATCGCTGCCAGTATTATACGGAGGGTCGATGTAAATCATTTTCACTTTTTCGTAGTATGCGTGGGCAAGATGTTTCAGCACTTCTAAATTGTCGCCTTTTAGGAGCAGGTTTTCCGCATTGACGTTTTCGGGTTTTGCGTTGTGTGTTGCGTCTGCCCGTAGCAAAGTTGTAGCCGAATCGCTTGCCAGAAGCCGTGCATACGATTTTCCAAGCCAATCTAAACCATAACTTTCAGAGGAAAAGTTGACTTCCTTTTCAGTCAAGTTGTTTTTAAACTTTTCAATCTGAAAAATTCCGTCTTTATCAAAGCAATGCGAAAAATGTATTCTCAGTTTTTCCAAATCTTTATTAGGCACTCTAATCTCGTTTGTAACTTTTTGTTCCTTACTCATTTTTAGTTTTTAATGGATTGTCAATTAATAAATCCTTTACACTCACACCAAGAATTTTGGCAATTTCATAAAGCACTTCAATTCGGGGCTGTTGTCGGTTTTGCACATAACCATTAACCACATTATAGCTTTTACCAAGTTTTTCGGCTAACCAAATCTGCTTTATTCCTTTTTCATCAAGTACTTCTTTAATTCTATTCATTTTGAAAAAATCAGACGGCTAAAATAGATTTTATATATCAAAATACATTATAAAATATGTTTGGTTTTCAACCCTCCATTGTGTATAGAAAATTTCAAATTAAAAGAATGTATTGATGTGCTACTGAAAACGATTAACAGAAAAGGAAACTGTTTATTCTCAAATTCCCAACCTACCTCTCCAAAACTTCAAACAAAAAGCGCTCAAGGTTCTTGGCAATATTTATATTGGAATAGTTTTTAGCAGCATTTTCTTTAGCGGCGGAAGCGATGGAAGTCAATAACGCATTGTCGTTCAATAAATTACGGATATGAGTTATAAAGCCTTGAGCGTCATCGGCAATTAAGATATCTTCACCGGGGCTTACCACCAAACCTTCGGCTCCTATAGTTGTGGAAACAATGGCTTTCCCTAACATCATCCCCTCGATGATTTTCACTCGCATTCCAGAGCCCGAAAACAAGGGAACTACCATGATGTCGTGCTCTAACAGAAATGCCGCTGCATCATCGACCTCACCCTCAACAATAACATTTTCGGACTGCCAGCGAAAAATCTCACGAGTGGGACGCCGACCGGCAATATAAAATTTTGAGTCTTGAAACTGCGGCCAAATCTCTTTCAAAAACCACTCAAGACCTTCTTGATTTGGCATCCAATCTAAAGCACCAAGATGAAAAACCGTTGGCTTTGCTTTTGGCCTGATTTCTACTTGCGGAAGACGATGTTCTTTAGTAATGTCAAGACCGGTAGGAATGCAAGCTGATGGTTTTTCGCCGGAAAAAGATTGTAAAAAATGCCGATCTTTTTCGGTAACGGTAAAAAAGGCGTCGAAGGAGTTTACAGCAGTCAATTCTTCCCGCTCGAGCCTATTGGCAAGCAAACGTAAATACCACTTCTTTAAAGGATTACGCTCTTCATCTGCCAAACGTTTCCAAATAAGATATTCGATATTTGGAGCCCGAAGGATGATTTTTGCCGTAGCGTTTTTTCGCAAAACCGGAAGATAATCTTTCAAAAAAACCGATTCCACAATGATTATATCAAACTGCTGTTTTTCAAGAGTTTCTTGGAGCAAGGAAGCAAAAGAAGAATCGAAAAATCGCTCAACATGATAGGAACGAGAGCCAAACAAATTCAAGAAAGCTTTCCCGAATCTCAATTGAGTATCGATGAAACCAAACTCTATGTTGGTTCGTTTTCGATAATCAGCCGGAAGCGATTTGATATCAACAAAATGCTTATGCGTGTTTACAGATATAAGCTTCACATTATGGCCGCAATCTAAAAGTCCTTGCGTAACGTTGTTAACTCCAATGGCTCCTCCGTCCATTGGCGGGAAGGGAGGTTTATTAGCGATATGTAAGATTTTCAGTTTAGAACTCATAATTTTACAAATGGAATTCGACTGAGAATTTTCTCATAAAATTTTACATAAAATTCCCGATCAAGCAGAGGTGAATCTGCCGTGGCTTTATAGGTAACAAATATGCTCAATGGCAGATAGATAAAGGTGGAGAGCCACATTCCAAAAAACGGAGTCATTGCCAACACTTTAGCTGATTTTTCGCCGATAATTGCAAAGACATAATAGGTTACAAAAAGCAAAATAGACATCACAAGAGGGGTGCCCAGACCGCCTTTTCGGATGATTGCACCAAGCGATGCACCAATAAAAAAGAATAACAAACAAGCTAAGGAAAGGGTGAATTTTCGATGTAATTCGATTTGATGTTTGGCGATAAGTTTTTCTTTTGCCTCTTTATTTTGAGCTGCAAAATCAGACATATAGCTTGCATTTCGGGCTCCCACGAGCGCATTATTTATAAGGCGCAGCGCATCGGCATATTGGAAATTTTTGATGATTGTATCGTTAAAATTCACCGTGTCAAATTTTGATTCGACCACCACAACCGGCGCTTCAGCAACAGAAGGGTTGTTTTTCTTTGGCATTTTAATGACGCCCGGCAATAGCACGTCTCGATCAATCATTTCAGAAACAGTTTGTTGCAAGGTATCCACAATCTGTGCGGGAACAGGTTTTGACTTTGATATGGAGTCATTTTTTCCATTTTCATAAACTTTCAAGAATCCAAAATCCTGAGTAACAAATTTGGAAAAGATTCTGAGATTTGAGTCCATATCCACTTTCAAACTATCGCGATAGTAAGCCAACTGCGACAGATTCATCATTTCGTAATTATTCCGATGAATGGCATTATCGCTTTTTTTAAAGTCAAACTCCGAAAGATTTATCCTACGCACCATCTCCTGAAAATGAGTGCGTTGCATTGGAAAAGTATTTTGATTCAGCCGTTGTTGACTCTTAATGTTTTCATCATAATTATAACCATCCACCAATGTAAAAACCAAAAATCGCTTATCCCCCGACATTTCCATTTTGCCACTTTTTGCTACGGTTACGTTGGTATTGCCATTTCCCTTACGATGATCATAAATCATAACATCGCGAATGGTGATACCGTCCTGGTCTTTTTCGCCGATTCGAATTACATAATTCTCAATTTCGCTATAAAAAACACCTGCATCAATCTGAACGGCAGGCTTTTGCTGTCGAACATCTCGCAGAAGAGTACGGAATTTTTGATTTGCTACCGGAAGCACATTATTGGAAAAATAGAACGCAATGAACGAAACTATAATTGCCACAAAAACAAGAGGACGAAAGACTCTGTTCAGGGAAATGCCGGCAGACTTAATGGCCGCTAATTCGTAGTTTTCGCCTAAGTTTCCAAAAAGCATCAAAGAGGAAAGCAAAACGGCCAACGGAAGAGCCATAGGAACAAAAGTGGCTGACGCGTAATACATTAACTCAGCAATAACCATCATATCGAAACCTTTACCTACAAAATCGTCGATATATTTCCACAGAAATTGCATCAATAATACAAAAAGAGCAATAAAAAAAGTGAGCACCAGAGGGCCAATATAGGATTTGATTATAAATAAATCGAGTTTCTTCAACGCTTAAAATTTAGAAAGGCACAAAATTACATTAAAATCTTAGCGTTAAACGCAGTAAAAACAAAATGATTGTAGGAGGTTTTTACCCGAGAAACCATAAAATTTGGTCAAAACCGTAAATTCCTGCTGAAAACTTTTTAAAGTGGTTTTGGGTCAATGATTTTTTGATAAGGGGAATCTGGTGCAGGAGGGTTCTGCGCCAACTCGTTCAACTCCTTCACAAATACTTCAATGTTGCTTTCGGAAAAGCCTTTTTCGATGGCAGCTTCTTCCAAAGTTCCCCAAATAGGTTCGCCACAAACGATGCAACGAATGCCTTTTTTCATCAAATATTCCACTGAACCGGCCACTGTTTCAGTCAGTTCCTCAATGCTGATAGTTTTATCGAAGTTCATATTCATATATCTACATGTTTATGCAAAATTACGCGTTTTTCGGCTAATCAGAATCTAAATAATCATTAAACGCCCAATGTTGATAAAAGTTGGATTGGGCTAAGAATGAACGATGGTTTTGAATATTTTTGCCAACTGAAATTTTAATTACATGTTTAGAAATTATTATCTGAATTTACTCATTAAGGCACTCCTTCTCACCGCTTTTTCGGCTTATAATCTCACTGCAAAAGCCCAATACTCGGGATATAATTCTGCGGATTCGGCTTCCTATTTTTTCTCCTTCTTTTCGGAGCAGGTTGACAGTCTGAATAACAGTTATATAGGGGAAAACATTAAAATTGTCAAGGTGAATCAAAACCCAACCGACAGTTCCCTCACCAACAGACTTTTAGGAAATTTCATAGGAGAGCGAAGTGCTGAGATTTATACCTTTTTTGAAGAAAACGAAACACAGCTTTCGGCAAGCCTTGCCCTTTATCAAATACACAGGCCAACCTTCGAGCGAATTTTAACGGAAAATGGTCTGTCAAAAGAACTATCTGCATTATGTTTTTCGCTTTCTGCAATGAACCCCAAAGCACGAAGCTATACCGGAGGAGCTGGATTTTGGCAGATGAATTATTCTGTAGCCAGACGGTATAACCTACTGATAGACAGTTATGTGGATGAAAGATTGAACGTGGTGAAATCCACAGAAGCCTTTGCCAAATACCTTAAAGACCTCTACAATATTTACAACGATTGGGGTTT
>JAFGWF010000013.1 GCA_016937295.1 Bacteroidales bacterium | reverse complement strand
TTTTTGCAGGAAGTGAAAAGCGATCTTTTCGAAGAAAGCAAACAATTATCGATGGCCGATTTATCCAGAAACATGCTTATTGTCAAAGGTCCCGATGAAGATTTACGCCCGGTAAATGTTGGACTGCTCTTTTTCAGCAGGGAACCTGATAAGTTCTTTCCCCGGTGCTGGATCGAATTGGTGTGGCATAAAGACCACTCAGGCAGAAACTTTTCAGAAAAATATTTCAAAGGGCCGCTACATGTTCAACTAAGAGCGGTTTTGTCTTTCATCGAAAATAACATCATAGAAGAAACCGTTACAAAAATTCCAGGTATCGCTGAAGCCAAAAGGGTTTGGAACTATCCATACAATGCAATTGAGGAATCGATTTCGAATGCCGTTTATCACAAAAGCTATGAATTAGGTTCACCAATCGAAATTCAGATTTGGCCTGATAAAATGGAAATATTAAGTTACCCTGGGCCGGTGCCACCTGTCGATGCTCAAATCCTAAAACAAAATGAACGCATTGTTGCCCGTGATTATCGAAACCGGAGAATTGGAGATTTCTTAAAGGAATTGCATCTTACTGAAGGCCGAGGAACTGGATTCCCAACCATATATAACGCCATGCGCGACAATGGTTCATCCGATCCTATATTCGATACCGATGAACAGAGTACTTATTTTCTAACTACACTTCCTGCTTTAGGAGGTAACCAAGTAAGTGATCAAGTAAGTATTGCTGATAATTCATTAGTATTTAATACGATTGATGATGTTATTGCTTATTGTAATGAAGCAGGTAACAGAGTAAGTAACGAAGCAGGTAACAGAGTAAGTAACGAAGTTAGTAATCAAGTAATCTCTATTGTTAATGCTACTATTCATGATAAAGTGGTAATTATTCTTGAAACGGTTAAAAATTACGCTGATAGTAATGAGATATTTAGTCAGTTAGGAATAACCAATCAAACAAAAAACAGGAAGAAATACTTAGAACCATTAATCGATAACAAATGGATAGAAATGACCGACACAAAACATTCACCAAAACAGCAATACACTATTACGGATCAAGGTAAATGCTTATTAGCTCTAATAAAAAGTGATAATTAGTAATGCTTATGTGACAACGAAACCAAAATTTGAAATTCACAAACACATACCACTCACTTATAGGCAGATACTAATGTGACGGTTATGTGATAATGTTTCATTTATGGTTAAATAAGGTCTAATGACTATCGTCTCAATACTATTAGTTTTATAAAGATGAAACTACAATTTAAAGAACAACTCTTCCAGATACAAGCCGTAAAAGCAGTAGTCGATTGCTTTAAGGGGCAGCCTATGGCCACCCAGCACTTCACGCTTGAACGCACAAAAGAATTGCACCGGAAACAAAAGCAATTGTTAGCCGGAGATACCCAGACTGCCCTTGAAATCGAAAATGAAGTGCTTGAAAACATTGGCTACCGGAATAAGATCATTGCCATTACTGAAACACAGGTTTTGGAAAACATCCAGGCAGTTCAACACAACAATGACCTACTGGAAAGTGAAAAAATAGAACGCCCAAATACTGATAAAATAGGTTTTCACCTTACCATTGAAATGGAGACAGGTACCGGTAAAACCTACACTTACATTCGTACCATGTACGAATTGCACAAACATTATGGTTGGAGTAAGTTCATTGTGGTTGTTCCAAGTGTCGCCATTCGTGAAGGGGTTTACAAATCGTTCGAAATAACACAGGAACATTTTCAGGAATTATATGGTCACAAAATAAAACCTTTTATTTACAATTCAACCCGTCCACAGGACATTGAAAACTTTGCATCCGACAGTCGTATCAGTGTGATGATTATCAACACACAGGCTTATGCACGAAGAGGGAAAGATACACTGCTGATCCACAAAGAACAGGATAAATTCGGCACACGCGCCCCCATTGATATTTTGGCTCAAACTAACCCTATTTTAATCATCGATGAACCACAGTCGGTCGATGGAGCCGTTTCATTGGAAATGATGCAGAAGTTTAATCCATTATTTACGCTTCGTTATTCAGCGACGCACCGGGTAGAATACAACAAGGTTTATCGCCTCGATGCCCTGGATGCCTACAATCAAAAGTTAGTAAAAAAAATACAGGTAAAAGGGATTAACCTGAAAGGTACAACCGGAACAAACGGTTATCTGTATTTAGAACAAATTCTGTTAAGCCCAAGTAAACCACCCATTGCCATTGTTGAATTTGAAGAAAGAAACGGCACCGGGGTAAAACGAATTCGGAGAAAATTAGAGAAAGGGGCAAATATTCACGAGCTATCAGGCTTTATGCCTCAATACCAAAACTACACCATTCAGGACGTTGACGGTTATCACAATAAAATCATCATTAAAGGGGAAGATATTTTTGCAGGTGAAGCCATTGGCGATATCGACGAACAAGCCTTAAGGCGAATTCAGATTCGTGAAACCATACTTTCTCACCTCGAAAAGGAAAAACATCTGTTCTCAAAAGGAATTAAAGTACTCTCCCTGTTCTTTATCGATTCCGTTGATAAATACAGGAATTACGATGCAGAAGGCAACGAAATAATCGGAGAATATGCAAAAATATTTGAGGAAGAATACAACATGATCCGTAACGATTTTATTGATTTGTTCCATCAGGAATACAACGAATTTTTGTACAAGCACAGCACCAAAGAAATCCATCAGGGTTATTTGCCCGACTATATTGATTACCTGAATCGTGATGAAGCCCGGCAGGTCCACAGCGGTTATTTTTCCATCGACAAGAAAAACCGTTTGGTTGACCCAAAGGTAAAAAGAGGTAGCGAAGATTCAGAGGATATCAGTGCTTACGACCTGATCATGAAAAATAAGGAGCGCTTAATGAGTTTCCAAGAACCAGTTCGGTTCATCTTCTCTCACTCTGCTTTGAAAGAAGGTTGGGACAATCCCAACGTGTTTCAGATATGTGCCCTCAAATACACCGATGCCAATATACGCCGCCGTCAGGAAGTTGGCCGTGGTATGCGGCTTTGTGTAAACGATCATGGCGTTCGCCTCGATTACGAGAACCTTGGCGATGAAGTACATGAAATCAACAAACTCACGGTTGTTGCTTCAGAGAGCTACGAAGCGTTTGCCAGGGGCTTGCAATCCGAAATTGCAGCAGCGTTAACTAACCGGCCACAAAAAGCCGAAGTGGAATATTTTGTTGGAAAATTGGTTACAGACGAAAAGGGGAATGCACACCGCATAACCAATGAAGAAGCCAAAAAACTCAACAAGATCTTATACAAAAATGACATTATCGATGAAGAAGATAAGATTACAGTTATTGGCCGCCAGTTAATCGAAAAGGAGCAAATCATCATCTCGGAAGAACTTGAACCCTTCAAAGCGGCAATAAGCAAATTACTAAGGGCGGTATATACAAACGAAATGTTCAAAGCCGATAACGAGCGAGGTGCTGTTAATGTGACTGTAAATAAAAACTTCTATAAGAAGGAGTTTCAGGAATTGTGGAATAAGATCAACCTGAAATCGATTTATGAAGTTAATTTCAATACGGAAAAACTGACCACCGATAGTATTAACCGGATCAATGCCGATTTACACATTTCCGACCGCACATACGAAGTAAAAAGTGGTGAATTAAAAGAGACCACTAAAGAAGAGTTGGACGAAAAGAAAGGTTTTAAAATAACCGGCAGTTCCACAAAAAAACTGAATTCCGATATTTATTCAAACACGGCCTACGACATTGTTGGCGAGCTTGTAACTCACACCAACTTAACCCGCCGGACAGTCGTGAATATTTTAAAGGGAATAAAGCCCCGGGTGTTCTATTTGCTTCGAAAAAATCCCGAAGAATTCATTGTGAAATCGGCAAAACTGATCAACGAAGTAAAGGCCAGTCTAATTATAAACAACATTGTTTATCACAAAACAGATGAACGGCACGATGCCTCAACCATATTCACCAACGACAAATCGGCCATCAGGCAATCGGAAACTTTGAAACGTCACATTTACGACTATCTTATCAGCGATTCACAAACAGAACAACGCTTTGCCGAAGCATTGGAAAACAGTGAGGAAGTGACCGTTTATGCCAAACTGCCAAAAAGTTTTCACATAACCACACCAGTCGCCAATTACAGCCCCGACTGGGCAATTGTGTTCGATAAAGAAAGAATACGGCACATCTATTTTGTAGCTGAAACCAAGGGATCTGACTCCAATCTGGAATTAAGAGAAATTGAACAACTTAAAATACACTGTGCCGGGAAGCACTTCGAGGCAATAATCGGCGGAGAAGTAAGATACGATGTAGTCAACAGCTATGAAAAACTACTGGAAATTGTGCAAGTAATTTAAGGTAATATAAAGTAAGAACGATGAATATATATTGTGTTAGAGCTGAATTCGGTACGTATGCCAGTAGCTTTGTAAGTGGAGGTTATGTTTCTATTGGGTGGCTTCCTAAAGATGATCTTTCATCTGCAAGAAACAAAAGGGATATTTATGATTTATATCGAAAAGAATATCCTCATGACACAAGTAACCTGGTGGTTGGTCAACAGGTTGGTCAAATTTCTCGTTTCCTATTTGATATTAAACCTGGGGATTATGTTATTACTCCTGCAAAAGATACAGAATACGTATATTACGGAATTGTTCAAGATGATCCATACTATTTTGCCAAGCCAGGGGAAGATGAATGTCCATATTTACATCGCAAAAAAGTGAAGTGGGAAAAAGAACCAATTCAACGTTCACAATTTTCGGTTCCGTTCCAAAACACAATTCGTTCTTCTTTAACTGTCTTTTACATTAATCATAAAAAGAACTTTTTTACGACCATTAATCGACCCGATCTGATTTCCCCAAGCGAAAAGAAAGCTGAATACGACTATTATACAACAGTCTTAAATCGTATTTTAGAGCTTGATCCAACTGAATTTGAAGTTCTTATAACTCACATATTATCTGCATTAGGATTTGAAGGCAGCGAGCATACTGGTAAAGTTGCTGATGGAGGAGTTGATGCAACAGGTGAATTAAACATTTCAGGAATTGCAAAAATGAAAATATTCGTTCAAGCCAAACGATTCAAACTTGGAGCAAAAATAAGTGCCAATACAGTTAAAGCGCTGCGTCAAAATATACCTTCTAACGGACAAGGGGCTTTTATTACTACAGCTGACTATCAACCTGCTGCTAAAAAAATTGCAAATGAACCTGGGTTTCCAAGAATTGGGTTGATTAATGGTAATCAACTAGTCGATATTTTAGCGGAACATTGGGAGGATATACCCGAAGAATTTCAGGAAAAATTAAATCTTAAAGTCGGATTGGTCATAGCATAAATAACTCAACATGAAACACCTCGACAACATAAACAACCGACTTTCCGATGACTTAAAACTGGAAATAAAGAAGGACAGTAAAATTGCTATTGCGGCTTCAAGTTTTTCGATTTATGCATACGAGGAGTTAAAAAAAGAATTAAGAAACATTGAAGAATTACGTTTCATTTTCACCTCTCCAACATTTACAGAAGAGAAATTTCAGAAAGAATCCCGTAAATTTTATATTCCTCACATTTATAACGAACATCATTTATGCGGGGGTGAATTTGAATTGCGTTTAAAAAATGAATTAAATCAACGTGCCATCGCAAAAGAATGTAGCAAATGGGTGGCAGACAAAGTAACTTTTAAATCCAATAAACACCAGGGGCAACCCATTAACGGATTGATTCATATAGCCCAACCGGAAAGTGAAGGAAAAGCATACCTGAACATAAATGGTTTTACGACTGCCGATTTAGGAGTTACCCATAAAAAAGGATTTCCAACACTGATCCACAAAATTGATTATCCCGACAGTAAAGCCTATCTGGACTGGTTCAACGAGGTTTGGTCAAACAACGAAAGCTTGCAGGATGTAACCGAAAAGGTTCAGGAGTTCTTCAACAATGCCTATAAAGAAAACAGTCCTGAGTTGATATACTTCATTACCCTGTACAACCTATTCAACGAATTCCTAAGTGATCTTTCACTGGACAATTTACCTAACGATGAAATTGGGTTTAAGGAAACAGAAATCTGGCGAATGTTGTATAATTTCCAGCGCGATGCAGTAATTGGAGGTATCAATAAATTAGAACGTTATAACGGCTGCATCATAGCCGATAGTGTAGGTTTGGGAAAAACATTCACTGCATTGGGGATCATTAAATATTACGAGAAAAGGAACAAGGATGTTTTGGTATTGTGCCCGAAAAAACTGGAAGCCAACTGGAATACATTTCGTCATAACGACAAAGACAATATTTTATCTAAAGACAAATTCAGTTACGATTTACTCTTCCATACCGACTTATCGAGAGAAAAAGGAATGAGCAACGGCCGCGATCTGGCAAAAGTCAATTGGGGAAATTATGGGCTGGTTGTAATCGATGAATCTCATAACTTTAGAAATAATAATACCGTTGTTGGTAAAGAAAACCGATACCAAAAATTACTTCGAAAAATAATTCAGGAGGGGATTGAAACAAAAGTATTAATGCTTTCAGCTACTCCGGTTAACAATCGTTTCAACGATTTAAGGAACCAATTGGCATTAGCTTATGAAGGAATACCCGAGATAATCGATCAGAAATTGGATACTGATCGCGGCATTGAATCAATCTTTCGAAGTGCACAAAAAGCATTTAACCGTTGGTCCCAGCTTGAAATCCATGAACGTACTACTGAAGCTCTCTTAGATGCTTTGGATTTTGATTTCTTTGAAATACTTGATAGTTTCACCATTGCCCGGTCAAGGAAGCACATTACTACATACTACGACACATCTGCAATAGGTAAATTCCCATCCAGGAACAAGCCGGTATCAATTGAATGCGCGTTAACAGAAAGTGAAAGCATCAATTTTAAAGACATTGCTGAAAGATTAACACTACTAAATCTTTCAATTTATTCACCTGTAAGTTACATTCTGCCAAGTAAGGTTAATCTTTATGCCAGTCTCTACGACAAAGAAGTTAGATCGGGCCGCTTTACCCAGGTTGACAGGGAGCGAAGCTTGCAGATTTTAATGCGCATGAATTTGTTAAAGCGAATTGAAAGTTCCGTTGAGGCATTTCGTTTAACATTGGAAAATATATTGAATCAGGTCTATGATGCGCTAAAATTTATTGCCGATAATGAAGACAACGTATACTCCGGCCTTCAACTTAGCGTTGCTGATAATGATTTGGATTGGGAACCGGAATGGGGTGATGAAGAAAATCTAATTGGGAAAAAAATCAAGGTACACATTAACGACATTGACAAGCCCCGTTGGGAAGAAGATTTACATGCCGATCGTGAAATCCTGGAAGAATTGCTTAATGCAGTAAGATTAATTACAGAAGACAAAGATTTAAAGCTGATCAAATTAAAGGAAAACATTGAGAACAAAATCAATAATCCAATAAATCCGAACAACAAAAAGATCATCATCTTTACCGCATTTGCCGATACTGCAAATTATTTATTTAAGGCGCTAAACAAACCAATCCGTAAGCAACATCAAATTAACACAGCTCTTATCACTGGTTCAAAAAGAACAAGTTCCATTAAGAAGATACCTTCCGACCTTAATACTTTTTTGACATTGTTTTCTCCAAAGTCAAAAAACAAAACCATTACATATCCCGAAATACAGGAAGAAATCGACCTTCTAATCGCAACAGATTGTATTTCTGAGGGACAAAACCTTCAGGATTGCGACTATCTAATCAACTACGATATTCACTGGAATCCGGTTAGAATTATTCAGCGTTTTGGTCGTATCGACCGGATTGGTTCGATAAACACTAACATAACAATGGTGAATTTTTGGCCTGATGTTACTCTTGACACCTATATCAACCTTAAACAAAGAGTTGAAAATCGAATGTTAATTGCAAACATGGCCGGCACTGGTGATGATAATATTCTTAATGCCGATGACAAAGATTTGGAATACCGTAAAATTCAACTCCAACGCTTAAAAGAAGAGATTGTTGATTTGGAAGATTTAAGAGAAGGTGTAAGCATAACCGATTTAGGGCTAAATGATTTTAGAGTTGATCTTTCCAATTACATAAAGGAATACGGTGAATTGAAAAACATACCTGAAGGACTCCATACAGTAAGCAAGTCATCTGAATCACTGCCTCGTGGGGTTATATTTGTCCTGAAGAATGTAAATACTCAGATCAATATCGACAAGCTAAACAGACTTCATCCGTATTATCTGGTTTACCTGAATGAAAGTGGAGAGCTAATCAATAGCCATGTTGACTCTAAGAAGATACTGGATAAATTACGGTTACTGTGCAAAGACAAAAAATCACCTCTCGAATTCGAGTGTAAAGTGCTATCAGCAGAAACTAAAGACTACCGGAAAATGGATAAATATTCACGGTTGTTGCGCAAAAGCATTAATTCAATTCTGAAAACTGAAGAGGAAAAAGACATCTTATCACTCTTCAAATCTGGAGGTACAACAACTCACCAGGACATTAAAGGAATTGAAGACTTCAAATTAATTTCTTTTGTCGTTGTAAAATAATGCTCTCATGTTCAACCTCCCGGAATCTACAAAAATCAATAAGGTTTTGCCAAAGAATTCTTTTCACAAGTATGCCTCAGCTTGTCAAAAGAAAGCATTAACAGACAAAGTTGAAAAGATCATTTGGGAACATAAATTAGCACGTGAAACAATCAACCTTGAAGGTGGGGAAATCGAGGAAATACAAATCTTCAACATTCAACTAAAAGAAAAAAACTCAGTCGAAGATATTCTCAAATTAATTGACCGTTCAATACCTTATCACATCATTCATGTTTTATCCTTCAATCAATGGCACAGAATATCCATATCAAAAAAACACATCCACCCAACCAACGAAGATCTGGCTGTTATTGACTGGACATTTACAACAGAATGGACAAAAGGGGAAGTACCTGAGTTGAATTTCACCCTAAAGAAAAGCCTGGATTACATCGTTGTGGATATCTGTTTTCAAATTTCAGGCAAAGAAAAAAACTCAGAACAAAGCATTGAAACCCTTATCGAAAAGGAACAACAACTGAAATACCTCAACACCCAAATTGAAAAACTCCAATCCGAAATCACCAAATGCAAACAATTCAATAAAAAGGTTGAGTTAAACCTAAATCTAAATGAATTAATCGAATTGAAAGAAAATCTAAATAAAACGAAATAAACTACTCAGAACTAACCAAAGCGATTAGCTTAGAATCTGGAATTCCATTGCATAAATTTAATAACGACATAGAAACCAATGCATTAAATAATGCAGGGGCGGGTTTACACACTTAGCGAGAGACTGTCAAATTCGAGAAAAAAAACAAGGGCATTGAATGCCAATATGCATTTATAAAGAATGAACCAAGCTATTTACTTTTAAGGTGATTTTCTAACTTTCCGGCTTGTGCTATTGAGGCGCATTCTATGTGGAACTTAAGCTCCCAATCATCAGTTTTTGCCCCCGATTCAATCGGGGTTTTAAATTTCCGTAATTTTTCGAATGGTGTTAAGAGCGTCTGACTTCAGGCGTCAATTTTGTAGAACCAATGTAATAGCGGTCCAGCTTTTTATTGTAAAGTATGTAAGTGAAAGCTTTCACAGTTTAGAAAATGGGCTACCGGTAGTTTACACGAATTCATCAAAGAATAACTATCATCTAAATGAATGATTCATTGATTGCATAAAGAGGTAAATTAGTCATCCACTCTTCTTCTCTGTAATCAGACATTGATGTTCGTATAGCCAGGGAAGGGGAGAATTTTTGACAGAATGATTTAAGGCTTTTAGCCTGCAGGTTCTCTTCTGCTTTCACTTCTATAGGAATTACTTTGCCGGAGTACTGTACCAGGAAATCAATTTCGGCACTCGATCTTTCTGCTGACCAGTAATGAATCACCAAATTATTTATCGTAATTAATTGCTGCAAAACATATTGTTCTGTCAGCGCTCCTTTAAATTCTTCAAATATCACATTACCCTCAATTAATGTACGGGCATCAATGTCGCCCATGGCTCCCAATAGACCAACATCAACAAGAAATAATTTGAAGGCATTGTTATCTTCATACGCTTTTAGAGGAATTCCTGGTTTTGAAGCCCTGCTAACTTTATGCACCAATCCACAATCAATTAACCAGGCTAAGGCCAACTCATAGTCTTTAGCCCTTGACCCTTTCTTTATTGCGCCATAGATGAATTTTTTATTCTCTTTCGCCAACTGGGCCGGAATCGAGTTCCAAAGCATCCTGATTCGTGGAACGACTTCACTGGGTGCGTGTTTGGAAAAGTCTTGCTCATAAGCTAAAAGTATTCTTTTCTGAATGTTCCTTACCTCGTTAAAATCACTTTGATTCTTATAAGAAAGTACCGCTTCAGGCATTCCACCGATATAGTAATAATAGCGGATTAGCTGGATATACTTATCCTTAAATGTCTTAATAAGTTCCCAGTCTTTATTTTTTAGGAGGTCAAGCAAAGGTTGATGGTTCATCGCCTTCATAAATTCGATAAAGCTGAGTGGATATAAATCCAGAAATTCCACCTTGCCTACCGGAAACGAATTATGCTGGTGCATTGCTACACCTAAAAGAGATCCGGCGGCCAATACATGATATTGGGGGGCATTCTCGCAAAAATACTTCAATGAGCTTATAGCTCCTTCGGCCTCTTGTATTTCATCAAGAATAATTAAAGTATTTTCCGGATTAATCTGAATTCCAGATTCGATTTGTAAAGCTGTGATGATTCGCTGAATATCAAAGTTTTCCTGAAACAATTTATTAAGGCGTTTCGAACTTTCAAAATTAATGTAAACGGTTTGTTCATATTCGTTTTTGCCAAACTCCTTCATTAGCCACGTT
>JAFGWF010000117.1 GCA_016937295.1 Bacteroidales bacterium | reverse complement strand
CTTCAATCACACCGTCTTTCAATTTGATAATGCGGTCTGATTTGCCGGCGAGGCTAAGGTCGTGGGTAACAATCACAAAGGTTTGGCTAAGCTCGTCTCGGAGTCGGACAAAAAGTTCGTGGAGCTCGTTGGAGTTGGCTTCGTCGAGGTTGCCGGAGGGTTCATCAGCCAAAACCACATCGGGGCGGTTGATAAGCGCGCGGGCAATTGCTACACGCTGGGCTTCACCTCCTGAAAGTTCGGCGGGTTTATGCTGTGCTCTGTCTTTAAGATTGAGCATGTCAAGCAGTTGCAGAGCATCACGCTCAGCCTCCGATTTCCCGCGCCGTGCAATATATGCCGGTATGCAAATGTTTTCTAAGGCTGTAAACTCCGGTAGCAAATGGTGAAATTGAAAAACAAAACCGATATGTTTGTTGCGAAAGGCCGCAAGTTGATTACCTTTTAGCGTACTCAATTCGGTGTCGTTAATCCAAACTTTTCCCTTATCTGCTTGGTCTAAACTACCAATAATCTGCAAAAGGGTGGTCTTTCCTGCACCGCTCGGCCCTGTGATTGCAACCATTTCAGCTTTCGATACAGATAGGCTAACATCATGTAAAACAACTAATTTACCATAAGACTTGGTGATGCCTTCCGTGCGAATCAACAAATTTTCCGACATAAAAATCAATTTTGGCTTTCATGGGCGAAGGTAAATATTTATTCCATTCTGCTGGCAGCTAATCTGAAGTTAGGGAATTGAACTTGCAACCTATAATCCGTCAATCGACTTAAAAGCTGTTTGAAATTTATAGGCGGCGAAGATGGGAATAATCAACACAGAATCCATTTTTATATAATTTTCTAACGAAAGTCGATAACCTTTTTCAAGCTGTTTTTCATTCAGAAAAATATATAAACTCTGCATGCTGCCTTTAGTGCCGGCTTTGACTTCAATGGGGATAATTTGTTTGCCACTTTGAAATACATAGTCCACTTCAGCCTGACTATTTTTCCTTTCCCGTTGCCAATAATATAGTTCTGTTCGAGAGTAACAATCGGCATTTTTAATCAGTTCAAGTCCCACAAATAACTCGGCTATATTTCCTTTATTTATGCTGTTAAAATCATCAGACATAAGTAAATCAGCTATTTGCAGTCCTAATATGCGCTGAAAGATTCCGGTGTCAAAAATGAGATACTTGGTTTTTTTGGGATTAATTTCAGCTCCGAGCGGTATTCCGTTGGATGCGCTATGCGTTACACCATATATCAATCCGGCCATTTGTAAAAGTCGGATAGCTTCTTTAATTTGCTTATTGTTTAGAGTTGCATTTGGATAGGTGTAGGTGAATTTGGTTGCAACTTGCAGCGAAATAGCTTCAAAAACCTCCACCAATCGATTCGATGGAATAGTGATTTTGTATTTTGGAAAGTCTGTTTGAAACGAAATTATAATATCATCTAAAATCCGTTGAACCTCAATTAAATCCTTTGTAGTAACATAAGTTTTTACTGCCTCAGGCATACCTCCAACCACAAGAAATTTCTTGTAATGTTGAATTATTTTTTCAAGAATTGGATTTGAAAGAGGCTTGTTAAAATTGGATTTGTCGAGATGTTCTAATAGTAAGATTTCTCCTTCAGCTTCTAAAAATTCACGAAAAGAAAGTGGAAACATGAAAATAGACCGAACGCGACCTACACCAAAAGAGGGAATATTAGCCAAAGCGAACTCCAAGAGCGAACCAGCCGCAATTACATGTAAATCAGGAACTTTTTCGTAGAAATAACGTAGCATTGATATTGCTTCCTTGCTAACCTGAATCTCATCAATGAACAAAAGAGTTTGGCCGGGGATTATGCGTGTATTGCAAAGGACTGAAAGTTGTTCAATTACTTCGAACACCGAATCGTTTTTCTCAAAAACCTCCTTGAATTTTTTATTTTCATCGAGATTTATTTCGACGTAATAGGCAAACTGAGTTGAAAAATGCCGAATTGTCGAAGTTTTTCCAACCTGTCTGGCTCCACGAAGCATTAAAGGTTTTCTGTTTATGCTTTCTTTCCATCTAATCAGCTCAATATCAATGACTCTATTTAAATACATATTTTAAAATTAAAAAATCCAAGGCAATAATGCGCTGCAAATATAAAAAATCCAAACCAATAATCACTTTAAAAAGTAAAAAATCCAAACCGGAAAGATGATTTTGTTACGTGAATGTTTTTAATCCTTCTTTTTGATTTTTTTAAAATGAGGTAAATTCGATTTTTTTTTCGCGAACCTAAAATATCTAATAATTATCATATTTTGCTAAATTTAAGGTAATTATGATGTTACCATTTTCCCATTTATCTAAATTTGCTCCGTTCATTTTCCCTGTATTTCTCATTAATTCTTTTTTCCCGCAGAACATTTTTTTTGTTTATTTGTGGTTGAATCATTGTACGAAATACATAAACCGTAAATTACAACAAACATTAAATCCGTATCACTCTATGGCCAGATACCATCGATTGGGCAAACTGCCCGAAAAACGTCATATCGCGTTCCGAAAACCAGACGGGTCTTTATATCCTGAGCAACTTATTTCATCGGAGGGTTTTTCAAGCGATTATTCCCTGACTTATCACGTACACCGTCCAACCCAAGTTTTGGAGGTCGAAAAACCTATTGATGCCGAGTTGCAGTTTGCAAATCTGGATGGATTGATTAGCAGAAGTCTGAAAGGATTTGATATTCAGGCTGCCGATGATTACCTCGAAAGTCGTGTGCCAGTGCTTGGAAACGACGAAATTGTTATCAGCCTTGCAGCTCCACGGAAATCGATGTCGGATTATTTTTTTAAAAATTCCCAAGCCTATGAAATGATTTTTGTGCATATCGGCAGCGGTGTTTTGAAAACGATGTATGGAAACATTTCTTTCTCTTATGGCGATCATTTGATTATCCCCAAAGGTGTGGTTTATCAGCTTCATTTTAACGACGAAAACAACAGACTTTTTATTGTGGAATCCACCACCGACTACCGTTTTCCAAAGAAATACATCAACCGCTCGGGTCAGTTGATGGAACATGCACCCTTTTACGAACGTGATATTCGCCTGCCTGAAAATCTTGAAACTCACGATGAGATTGGTGATTTCAAAGTGTTGATAAAACGCGACCATAAGATTTATCCTTATCATTATTTCTCGCATCCTTTCGACGTTGTTGGCTGGGACGGCTACCATTATCCTTATGCACTGAGTATCCACGATTTTTCACCAATCACCGGTAAATTGCACTTGCCACCTCCAATTCATCAAACATGGGAATGTGGCGGCGCTGTGTTATGTGCTTTTGTGCCAAGACTTTACGACTATCATCCCGATTCAGTGCCTGCGCCATACAATCATGCAAATATCGATAGCGACGAAGTTCTCTACTATGTTGATGGCGATTTTATGAGTCGAAATAATATCCAAAAAGGACAAATTACTCTTCATCCAATGGGAATTCCTCACGGCCCTCATCCCGGTGCTGCCGAACGTTCCATTGGCGAAAAAGAAACTCAGGAGTTGGCTGTTATGGTTGACACCTTTAAACCTCTGAAAATGACAGCTCAAGGGGCTGCTATTGAGGTGAAAGATTATTATAAATCATGGCTCGAACATTAATTAAAACTACCAATATGAATACAACATCTCTACCTATTATCGGAACCGATTACGTTGAATTTTATGTGGGAAATGCCAAACAAGCTGCCCATTTTTATCAATCTGCCTTTGGTTTTCAACCGCTTGCTTATGCCGGATTGGAAACCGGACTTAAAGACCGCACTTCCTATGTGTTGCGTCAGGATAAGGTCACATTTGTGCTTACTTCTACCATGAAGCCCGACACTGATATCTCCGCTCATCAACAACTGCATGGAGACGGTGTAAAGGTGATTGCGCTTTGGGTGGATGACGCCACAAAATCATGGGAAGAAACTACCGCTCGTGGCGCAAAATCCTATATGGAGCCTCAAACTATTAATGATGAAAATGGCCAAGTGGTGATTTCCGGAATCCATACCTACGGCGACACTGTTCACAAATTTATAGAACGAAAAAACTATAACGGCATTTTTCTTCCCGGTTTTGTGAAATGGGAGCCTGATTACACGCCCAAGGAAACCGGATTGCTATTCGTTGACCATATTGTTGGAAATGTAGGCTGGGGTGAAATGGATAAAACTGCCGAATTTTATCGTGATGTTTTTGGTTTTGAACAACTTATCTCTTTCGATGATAAAGATATCTCCACGGAATATACTGCTCTGAAATCGAAGGTGATGGCCAATGATAATTTCCGAATCAAATTCCCGATTAACGAACCTGCAAAGGGTTTGAAAAAATCGCAAATTGAAGAGTTTTTAGATTTCTATATGGGACCCGGCCCGCAGCACGTTGCTTTGGCAACTAATGATATTATCGCAACCATCGCCGATTTGCGTGCACGTGGCGTTGAATTTTTGGATGTGCCGGATGCCTATTATAATACGGTAACCGAACGTGTTGGACAGATAGATGAAGATTTGGAAATACTGAAAAAGCATCGAATTCTAATCGACCGCGATGATGAGGGGTATCTCTTACAACTTTTTAGCAAACCGGTTCAAGACCGCCCAACTTTCTTCTTCGAGATTATACAACGTAAAGGTGCTAAATCATTTGGAAAAGGCAATTTCAAAGCTCTTTTCGAAAGTATTGAATTAGAACAAGGAAAGCGTGGCACGCTTTAATCGAAGATTAGTGAACTCATTTTCAACGTATAATTACTATTTTTGGCTGTCTCATCAATCTTTAATTTGATGAGATGGTGCTTTTATTAAATTTATTGAAATTCAAAAACTTATGTTTGAAATAAACAGTCCTTTAAATAATAGTTGGATACCTGTTGCGGTAGATTCCGACTTTCCAATTCAGAATATTCCTTTTGGA
This sequence comes from Bacteroidales bacterium, assembly GCA_016937295.1. Lineage (GTDB taxonomy): Bacteria > Bacteroidota > Bacteroidia > Bacteroidales > UBA1556 > UBA6267. Next base: position 16,510 of record JAFGWF010000117.1, on the reverse strand, counting down.
GTATTCAAAACTCAGCGCTCTGAGCCTCGTTGTTGTACAAGAATCGGCGACACAATTATTGATTTAGCCGCTTTAGCCGAAAACGGTTATTTTGATGATATTGAAATGGATAGCTCGGTTTTTTACAGTTCGACCCTAAACGATTTTATGTCCTGCGGAAAGTCGGTCACTTCTAAGGTGCGAGAGCAAATCGCACTTCTTTTTAATAGTCAAAATCCTGAATTTCCCAATCAGCAGAAGAGCGAAATACTATATCCGGCTGACGAAGTCTTGATGCTTATGCCAATTACAGTTGGTGATTATACCGATTTTTATAGCAGCATTGAGCACGCCACGAATGTGGGAAAAATGTTTCGTGACCCGGAAAATGCTCTGTTGCCAAACTGGAAACATTTGCCGGTGGGTTATCACGGTCGGAGTTCATCCATAGTGGTTAGCGGCACGGATATTCATCGCCCAAAAGGACAAATTCTGCCTGCCGGCGTGGAGAATCCTATTTTTAGTCCAAGTCGCCTGATGGATTTTGAGTTGGAGATGGCTTTCATTACAAATCGCTCTACAGAGTTGGGAGATTCTATTCCGGTTGAAAATGCCGAAGAGTATATTTTTGGCTTTACCTTATTTAACGATTTGTCAGCCAGAGATATACAAAAGTGGGAATATGTTCCTCTCGGACCGTTTCTTGGGAAAAACTTCGGTTCTGTCATTTCTCCATGGATAATTACCCTTGAAGCTCTTGAACCTTTTCGTGTTGAAGGGCCTGTTCAAGTGCCGGAGGTTTTACCTTACTTGAAAACCACCGGCAAGCGGAATTTTGATATCAATTTAGAAGTTTATCTGCAGCCTGAGGATAGTTCCCCTTCGCTGATTTGTCAGTCGAACCATAAATATCTCTATTGGAATATTGCGCAACAGCTTGCTCATCAAACTATTAACGGCTGTAATATCAACTCAGGCGATATGTACGCTTCTGGAACAATTAGCGGCCCAACTGAGAATTCTTTTGGAAGTATGTTAGAATTAAGCTGGGGAGGAAAGAAAGATATACATCTTGCTGATGGTCAAACACGCAAGTTTATTCAGGACAACGACACCATTATCATGAAAGCTTATGCTCAGAATGGTTCTGTTCGGATTGGTTTTGGCGATGTGATTACTAAAATTTTACCTGCGAAATAATGAGACATTACGATACATCAAAGATTAGTCACCGTGAGTTGCAAAATCTGTTGCAGAATACTGTGATGCCACGACCTATTGCCTTTGCTAGCACCATTGATTCTGAGGGAAATCTTAACCTGAGCCCATTCAGTTTTTTCAACGCATTCAGCTCCAATCCTCCAATTTTGATTTTTTCACCTTCAAGAAAAGGCAGAGATGGAAGCTTGAAACACACTTTCCTCAATGTCAAGGAAGTACCTGAGGTTGTGATAAATATGGTTAGTTTTGAGATGGTTGAGCAGATGAGTCTGGCCAGTACGGAATATCCTAAAGGAGTGAATGAGTTTGAAAAAGCCGGATTAACAGCCATTCCGTCTGAAACAGTTCGCCCTTTCCGAGTGAAGGAGAGTCCGGTACAATTTGAATGTATGGTTAAAGATATCATTGAATTGGGAGATGAAGGCGGTGCGGGAAATTTGGTGATTTGTCATGTGAACATGATTCATGTGGACGACGCTGCTGTTTTAATGGATGGCAGCATCGACGCCGATATTCTTGACCTTGTAGGAAGAATGGGAGGCTCGGATTATATCAAAGCATCCGGCAAATCGCTTTTTCAAATTCCCAAGCCTCTAAGCGTTATTGGCGTTGGGATTGATGCTCTTCCCGAATTTATTCGCACTTCTGAGTACTTGACAGGTAATGAATTAGCTCGTCTTGGTGGATTGGAAAATCTTCCTGAATTTGACTTAAACCATCAACCTTCAGTTGATGATTTTTTTGAAGCTCAAAAACTTCTTGCTGCCGGTGAAACGGCAAAAGCTTTAAATTTTCTTCTTGGAATGAAAGATTAAGAAAAAAGCTGCATCGAATAAATGCAGCTTTTTTTCTAATCAATAGATTCGATTTCTATCCTTCAAAAACTGCAGTATTTTCCCAGATTCCATGTAAATTACAACCTGCTTCAACGCGAACTTTGTCGCCGGCGATTAAGGAATACACAATTTTTGATGCGCCACGAACCGGCCCGTTTTCGTTTTCGATATGAGCAATTTTTAGTTCATTAACATAAAAAGTAAGGTAATCAATCCAATGTTCTTTAATGGCAGGGTGGACGATACCGCGCATTCCTAAAATCACATCAATAGTTACAAATCCGTTTTCATCCGGTTTTGAAAAACTAATGTCTGGTGTGTGTTTCAGCTCGTGATCGGTTGGGTTTTCAGGATCGGCAAAAGTCATTTTCATGCGATTAACAATGAGTTTTTCGCGCTCCGATTTTTCTACTACAGGTGGGGGAGGTGCTAAGGTGTCTTGTGGTTGGGTTTCAGGTGGCGTAACTTCGCTATTGTTTTCGCACGAAAGAGCCCAAAAGCCTGCACTTCCTATAACAGCAGCCATTCCTGCTTTCTTAATCATTTCTCGTCTGTTCATAATCTTAAAAATTTAACTTTGTACAAAATTAAGAAATTTGGTTCGCCAAAGACTTAATAATTATCAATCTTATGTAAAGTTAATTTTACAGGATTGAACCCGATTTAAAAATCAGTTAACGTATGGTTAACATAATTATAAACTAAGTAACATTAAGTTAACGATTAAATAAATTTAAGTTTTCTTTAAATCCTTTCCGTCAGATTATTTTTGCACCTGAATTAAACCAAATTTTTATACAATGAAGAATATTCTGTTAGCTTTCGTTTTTGTTTTTGCAATTAGTACAGTTATAGCTGATAACGTTGAGAAAAACAATCCATCTGAAACGTCATCAAGCGCTGCTGCTACTGCAACAGTTAGTGGTAATGTTGTTGACTTTGAATCAGGTGAATCTTTAGCCGGAGCTGAGGTGACCATCGAAGGAACAAATATCGTTACTTATACTGATTTAGATGGCAATTTTGTTTTTGAAAACCTGAAAGCAGGTAACTACACTATGACCATTCGTTATATTTCTTACAAGAATAGCCTTGTAGAAAATATGAGCGTTAGCACTTCCACTCAAAACACTGTTCAAGTGCAATTGATGCCGGAAAGCAACTAAAGTAATAATATATCTTTTTTAAATGCCTTTATTTGAGGAGTAAATAAACCCGAAAATAAAGGCATTTTTATTGTTAAAAATCAAATAGTTTTAACATACCAGCCACTCTAATTTTTGTATATTTGTAGCCAACATTGATAGTTCATATTCAAGTAGTTTTGTAAAATATTAATTGTAAAAGCAAAATCATGAAAAAGATATTTATAATCATCCTTGTAGTAATGACCGGTTTAGCGGTCAATGCACAAAAGTTAGAATTAAAAGATGGACTTTATTATAAAAAAGGAGCTCTGTACTCAGGGGTTTACAAGGAGTTTTTTGACAACTCGGATGTGCTTAAAGTAGAGTTAACTATTAAAAATGGAAAATTAGATGGTATTTCTAAATATTATCATCCAAACGGTCAGTTAAAATCACAGTATAGCTATCTCAACGGAACGAAAGATGGTTTATGGATTACCTACAACGAAAAAGGCGTAAAAACTGCCGAAGCTCGTTATTTGCTCGACAAAAAGGATGGGTTTTGGTATATTTGGGACGAAAATGGTGTGAAACGCTACGAAATGCACTATACCAAGGGTGAAAAAACCGGAACTTGGTTTATGTGGGATGCTGAGGGCAAACTTATCATGGAGCGAAAGTATAGTTAGCGCTTAACTAGTTATCAAAGAAGAGGCTGTTCACGAAATTTGGACAGCCTTTTTTATGGAAAAGAATACTATTTGGCATTTATTTTTATACGATTCGATTATTTGATATATTTGATTCTAAATAGGGTAACGAATTACACTATGAATATCTTCCTTATAAAAGTTTGAAACAACGCGTGTTTTAATGGTTTATCCTTAATTTAGCCGCAAACTTAATTTTGACTTAAATGAAAGACTTTAGCGACCTAAAATTCAAATTAATACTGCCAAAAATATTTGGGTTTTTAGGGTTTTTTAGTTTGCTTGGCTTCCGATATTTCCAAACCGGTGAGTGGCTATACCTACTTTGGTTTAGTTGGATATTATGGTTTTATTGGTTTCTTCCTTTCAGAAAGATGAAATAAAAAAAGGCCACAAATAATGTGGCCTCTATCTGATATTATTGATTGATTTAGAATTTGCGGCTTATGCCAACACTGAAGGCAAATCCAGGATTTCTACTCTCAAATATTTGATTTTCTGCTTTATATGAATGGTACATCATTTCGTTTGCATCGTTTAAAATATTCGATACTTTAAAGTCAACAGTAGTTTTCTTGCTCTTACCAACCTTCTTATTGATTCCAAAGTTGAGACTATGAAATGGCTCCTGATAAACATCAGGATACAAACCGGAACCCACGATAACCAAAGTTGAGCCTTTAACATTATAGAACAAACCTGCGTTTAGTCCATTTTCCGGATTGGTATAAGTGATACCGGCATTGATAACATAAGGGGATTGACCTGCCATTTGACGTGTATTCTCAATAGTTTCTCCTGTCTTTTCATAAGCTTTACGTGCGTTGTATTCAGCATCGGTCATGTCGATTTTAGATTGAACCCAAGTAAAATTACCGTTAAGATTATAGTTGCTTAAAAATGGGGTGATGAACCCAAGGTCTTTTCTGAACTCCATTTCTACACCTATTAGTTGACCATCACCCACGTTTCGCGGTTGATATTCCGAACTGGTTTGTTGTTCAGGAATACGCACTAACTCAATGGGATTATCGAACTTTTTATAGAAGCCGCTGACTGAAAAAATTTGACCGTTTTTCATAAATAATTCCCAGCGGAAGTCGATATTATCAATACGTGTTTCTGTGAGGTTACCATCCCAATCGGTATATTTAAATAAGCTTCCATTAAAAATACGGTTACTAATTGGGTCAATAATTTGGGCAAACGAAAGCTCTTTAAAGGAAGGCCGTGCAATCGTGCGGCTATAGGAAAAGCGTAAATTTTGGTCTTTAGTGACTGAATAGATAAGGTTTGCCGTTGGAAATAAATCAAGCGATTCGAGAACTTTTTCATTTTCAAGATTTCGTCCATTAATCACATCTCCACTGGCATAATACTGGTCGCGTCCTGTGTGGCGCTGAACATAATTTTCGCCTCTTAATCCCAAAATCGTTTTAAATCCTCTGAAGATTTCTAATTCATTAGAGATATAGAAGAAAGTATTATTAACATTGGAGTTGTACTCGTTTGGATTTGGTTCGTTATTTCCTGATTGATAGTACAAACTATTTGGCTTGTTTGGGTATATATTTGCGGGGTCCAAAACATCATTTGGGTCGTCCGTATCCCATACGGCTTGAACGCTGAAAAATTGTAAGTTGAAAAATAATATCTCGTAATCCCTTGATTTATAGGTGTGTCCTGCGCCAAATTTTAATTTAGCATCTGTTTTTTTAAATTCGTATTTTCTGGTGATATCGAATTTTGCGGTCGCATTCGTTTCACTCAACGAACGCCATATACGTGATGGATTACCACCTGCGCCTGCAAGAAATTCGTTTCCTTTTGCAGTGTGCGTAAAAGCAGTTTTACGAATATCCGGGTCTTCAGATGAGGAAAATGTGGGAGATATTCTCCAATCAATTTCCCATTTTTTATTTTTAAACAAATGCGTACCGTTCAGCAGCAGATTGGTTAAGCCTCTTTCGTTATATTCTAAATTGGTTGAGGTAGCTTTGTAACCGGATTGTCCTACAGCTGCTCCATCATTGTCAATGGAGAAAATGCCTGCTCTGCTTTCCCCATTTTGCAGGTGCATGGCAGTTAGTCGCACTTTCGACAAATCGGTTTTATAGGCTATTCCTCCAAGAACTCCTACTAAAACATTTTTTTCGCCAACTTCACCTTTTTGAATGGTGGCATAACGTAGTTCGTAATCGTCAGGAGTTAGATATCGTTGATATTCACTATAAGTAACATCGTCATAGAATTTTTGATCGGCCTTGTACGATACCGAAAAGATATAACCTACTTTAGGTGAATTGCTCTTTTCCGGTTTTTTTTTCAGGTCTATTTGGTTGCCGAGCGAAAAACCTAAACTATAATCCATTAGACTTGTATTTTTTGTTGCTCCTAAAATTGGATTGAAGCTTTTCACAAAATCATTAACCTGTTCAGATGTATAACCACTTCCAGGTGTTGGGATTACCTTTCCAGTAGCATTATCAGGTAAGGCTCTTGTTCCGTCATCAAAACCAAGGAAATCCAACTTTCCACCATCGTACGAAAGATAATCGCCGTTGAAGTGCATAGCAGGGTTGAATCCAATACCCAACGAAACGGACATTACTTTTTCTTCAGGAAAATCTTTAGTTTCCACATTCATTAATCCACCGGTGAAATCAGCGGGTAAATCAGCGGTAAAGTTTTTACTAACCATTATATTATCGATAAGGTTAGTTGGAAAAATGTCCATTTGCAAACTATTTCTATCTGGATCTAATCCAGGGATGTCCATGTTGTTCAATGTAGTTTTTGAGTATCGGTCTCCTAATCCACGAACGTAAACGTATTTGCCGCCTTCGATGCTGACACCGGTAACACGCTTGGCTGCTTCTACGGCATTACCATCGCCGGTTAGTTGCATACGGTCGGCAGAAATTCCGTCAACAATAGTAGCCGATTTTTTCTTCATTGTCATCAGGGATGTTTCTGATGTCCTGACAACTTTCGCAGTAATAACCACCTCCGCCAAATTTGTGGAGCTTTCTTTTAGTCGGAGATTATTGAATACAGTTACTTGTCCTGCTGTCACTTTCACATCTGAAACGGTAAGAGTTTGATACGAAATGTATGAAACGTTTAAGACATAAGTGCCGGCATTAACTTCTATTGAGAATTTGCCGTCAAGGTCGGTGGTGGCTCCTGTAGTAGTCCCTTGAATAACTACATTCACGCCAACGAGCGATTCGCCTGTTGCATCGTCAAATACGGTTCCTCTAATAGTTCCCTTTTGGGAAAACAGAGATAGGCCAGCCAATAGAAAAGTAATTGTCAAAAAGTATTTCACTGCGTTTGATTTTAAAGTGATAATAACAAAGAAACAGATTTACAAAAATTGTTTTGCAAATCTGTTTCTTATAAACAACCTATTTATTAATTATAAACTTATATAGCGGATAATTTATTTGCTTTATTAGCCCAAGTCCAAGTGAAAACTGCTTTATTAGCTTGAGGAGTTCCACCTGCGGTGATACCGGCAGGAATTGGAGTACCATTTACATGACCACCTAAATCAGCAGCAGCGCAATTGATGGTAATACCTGTGAAAGTTACGCCTGTAGCTGTAATTCTGTTAACTTTTTGGTCAGTTTGAGGATTGAAGAAGTGAATGTTTTGAAGGTCAACGATTGAGTTGGCATCAACGTTAATCAAATCTTCAGAAGTCATGTGAAATTCTGAATCGTAAGAAATTACAGTACCGTTTTTGATGGTATGACCGGCAGCCATTGTTCCTTCTGGTCCGTCAAGTTCGAAGCAATGTCCGGCTGGTGATACAACGATGAAGTTGTCAATAGTACCATCCCAAGATTGGTCAGTGTCGATAGCATCGTCACCAACGTTCCATACCAATAAGTTCGATACGTTTACAGCACCACCGAAAAATTCAACGCCATCATCTTGATTAGAAACTACTTCGATGTTTTCGATAACAGTACCTGAACCAACACCACCAAGTGATAATCCGTTGATTTCGTTACCAGAACCGATGTCAGTTCCACCGTGACGGATGGAGATATATTTCAATACGCCTGAGTTGTCAGCAGCATTTGTTCCACCATAAAGACCGTTAGGGTCAGAAGTTGGGATACCTTCGATTTGTACTTCAACAGCATCACCACTAACAGAAATAGGAGCTTTACCAAGAACGATCAAACCACCCCAAAGACCATTAACTACTGGGTCAAGGTTTGGACTGCCAAAATTACCGGCTGCAACATCAGCAGGAGTAATTTCGTCGGCAACAGTTGTGAAAATGATTGGTAAAGTAGCAGTACCTTCAGCCATTAGCTTACCACCACGTGCAATAAGTAAGGCAGTTGCATTTGAACCAGCACCGGCTTGACCTTTAATAACTGTACCAGCTTCGATGGTTAAAGTTACACCGTCAACAACGGAGATACGACCAGCTAACTCATAAACTTTGTCCTTAGTCCAAGTTGTGTTAGCGGTAATGTTGGAAGATACAATTACATTACCAGTTGTAGGGGTAGGAGTTGTTGTATCATCATTGTCATCATCTTTATCACAAGATGTGAAAAGTAAAGAAGCACCAAATAATAAAAGTGCGAGCAGAGATAGATTTCTTGTTTTCATGTTACTTAATTTGATTAAAGTTTGGGTTAAAATTCATGCGGCAAAACAACCACCATTAGAAGAAGTTAATATTAAATACAGATTAACTTTGTGTTAAATGGCATTAGATTAAAAGCTACTTTTAGTAAAGGTATATTAATAATTACTTAACAGCCTGCGTATAGTTTTGCCGCCAAATATATTGAATATGAGTAGAATTTTAATTGTTGATGATGATCCGGATATCCTTGAGTTCTTAGGATACAATTTTGAGTCGGAGGGTTTTGAGGTCCATACCGCAGCCGATGGTAAGGAGGCGATTTCAAAAGCCAAAGCAGTCAAGCCCGATTTGATAATAATGGATGTGATGATGCCTCGCATGGATGGAATTGAAGCTACTACCGAGCTCCGTAATCTTCCTGAGTTTTCTGAAACTATCATTATTTTTCTAACGGCACGAGGCGAAGATTATTCTCAATTGGCCGGCTATGATGCCGGTGCGGATGACTATATAACTAAACCGGTGAAACCAAAGATACTAATTTCAAAAGTGAATGCCTTATTAAGAAGGAGTAACGTTATTAATGATGTCGGTAATAAATCGGGCAAAGCTGATAAGAAACGACTTCAGATTGATAAAGAGAAGTATATGGTGATAAAAGATGGTGAAAGTTTATATCTCCCACGAAAAGAGTTTGAGCTATTATCTTTGCTGGTCTCACGTCCGGGAAAAGTGTTTCTCAGAGATGAGATTTATGCCAAAGTGTGGGGCTCAGAAACCGTCGTTGGCGACCGCACCATTGATGTCCATATCAGAAAACTCAGAGCTAAAGTAGGTGAGGATTTGATAAAGACAATCAAAGGGGTAGGTTATCGTTACGAAGAATCTTAGAAATACATTATATATCCTTTTCCATGGATATTTTTAATGGTAATCAAAGGATCTGACATAAAATATTTCCGAAGTTTTCCTACATAAACGTCATACGACCTTGAACCTAAGTCTTCGGGTTTGTTCCATACATGGCGATAAGCCATTTCTCTTGATACAAACCTTTTCCTGTTTTCATAGAAAAGCATGATTAATTGTGCTTCGCGTTTCGACAAGTTGATTTCGTTGTCTCCATCGGAAAGCAACCTTGGAACAGGATAAAATTTGAACTTACCAATTTTCAAGAATTTTTTATCACTGACGTTGGCTTTTGGTTCAATGTCGAAGCGTCTTAAAACATTTCTGATTCTAAGCTTCAATTCTTCCGGTTCGAATGGCTTAGTCACGTAATCGTGAGCTCCGACTTTCAACCCTTTCACCCTGTCTTTGGGGTCGTTAAGAGCTGTCATAAAAATGATTGGAACCTCTGGATGTAGCGTGCGCAACTGATCTGCCAATTTGAATCCGTCAATTCCGGGCAACTTTACGTCTAAGATTGCTAAATCGAAGTCGTTGGTTTCCATTAATTTACGGGCTTTAATGGCTGTGTCTGTTAATGTGGCATTAAACCCTGAATCCTGAAGATAATCTTTGATAACCGAGCCAAGGTTCTGATCATCCTCTACAATTAATAAATGATATCTCACTTTCGTTTCCATAATGTGATTATAAAAGTTAATACTCAAATGTCAATAAACTTAATTGTTATCCAAGGTTGTTGGTTTGTTTTCATTTTCGAGGCATCGAAAATGTGTAGTTTGTTATATTCTGTTTCTGTCTGTATTATTAACCTTAGATTGCGAACAAATTTATATAAAATATTTATATGTGTGCAAATTATTTACAATAAAATATTACAGGGTAAAAATATCGAAAAAACCGCGCCGCTTGGTTGGTTATCCGATACTTGAACTCTTCCTTCATGTGCTTCAATCACTGATTTAACGTAGTTTAGGCCAACACCCAATCCATTCACTCGCTTGCCATTTGGTTTATTTAATCTCTTGAAACGGTCAAAAATTTGGACTTTATCTTCATCCGAAATGCCCGGACCTGAGTCGGAAACCGAAATAATTGCTTGATTGTTTTTCTTGTCAACTTTCAACTCAAGTAAGATTTCAGGCGGTGATTCACTATACTTTATAGCATTTTCTAAAAGATTTACAACCACATTTTTTATATGCGTTCGATCTACATTGGCTATTACTTGAAATTCAGGAATATCAAGAGCAATAATGCCATGTAAATCCTCTACAAGCAATTCAACATGTTGAAATGATTCCTTAACAATTTCTACCAAATTATGTGGAATCTTTTGATATACTTTTTGGCTTTGATCAAAAATAGATAAGATTAACACCTTATCTACTAACCTCTGTAATCGCATGTTTTCATCGTGTATGATTTTGCTGTAACGGCGAATTTTTTCTATATCATTACTTTCTAACAATTTGCTGCTAAGCATCTTAGATGCAACATTAATTGTCGCAATCGGAGTTTTTAGTTCATGGGTCATGTTACTTACAAAATCCTTTTTTATGTCTTCAAGCTTTTTGTTTTTTCTATGTTCCAATAATGAAATAACAACCGAAAAAGCTACTACAATAATTAAAAGTATGGAAATTATTACCCAAAATAATAATTGACCTGACTTGAGCCAACTCATTGGAACGCACTTAGTCATTATGGCATAATCTATCGTGTTGACCGATATAGTTTTTACCAACCAAAAGCCTCGTTGTTGACCCTGAATAATATTGTCTTTTGTTGTGATGAATACGCTGTGTTTCACAGGCAAATCTTGCTCGAATAGACTGTTATTTATCAAATGTTCGGTGAACTCTTGTGCTTCTGTGGTCGATTGATTGTTGATTTTTGAGGTTATTTGTGGTAAGGATTGGTTGATTATTTGAATGGTTTGTTGAAAGGCTTGTATTTTAGTGATTTTCAGAGTCATATTTATCCATAATGCTTGCATAATAATAATTCCCACTAAAGCAATCACTGAGATTAGGGTCAGGTTTATGATGTTTCTTCGCTTCATATAAGGTTGTTTTAGTCTGTTGAATCTCAACAAATTTAAAGTATTATTCTTTTGTGGCGCGCGTTATTTCACGTTTTCCTTTTGGCCCGGGAATTTTTTCCACTTTGAACCCTACCTCTTTCAAGGCTCTTCTTACATTACCTTTGACGGAATAGGTCACAAAAATCGCTTTGGGTTTACATGATTTGTAAATTTTTTGAAATACTTCCTTTGTCCATAATTCCGGTTGCGTCTCTGGTGAGAAAGCGTCAAAATAGATTAAAGAATAGAAATTAGATTGTAGCGTGACGTTGTTGAAATCTGCTAAATATTTAATAAATAAAAAGTTACTATCCACTTTTATTTCTGTATTCCAATTTGCTTCATGCAAATTTTGTAAGAAAGATGCGGGAATTTCGGGTGTGCTGCGAAAATAGTTTAGCTGAAGAAATTCTTTAGGTAAAAGGGGGTGCATTTCGATTGCATGGTACTGAATTGTTTGTTGGAAATGTAGATTGTGTTGATATGTCAATAAGGTGTTTAATCCGGTTCCCCAGCCGATTTCTAAAATAGTAACTTGCTTTTCTTGTTGGAGTTGTCCTAGTCCCGCATTGATAAAAATATGTTGCGATTCGTTGATGGCGCCATGATGCGAATGAAAATTTTCACCCTTTTCGGCATCGAAAAATGTCACAGAGCCATCTTCTGTAAAATGCAATTCACGAGTCTTATTCATCGGTTGTATAAAAGCTCTATTTGGTTAATATTCAAATTGGGGTCTATGTCGGTTTGTCCTATGAGGGTTTTGTTTGGATAGGAATAAATGAAAACAGTTCTGTCTTTCACAATGAAAATGAGATTCTTAACCTCATCAAATTTTATATGGCTTCCTGAAATGAAATTATCGAGGAAGGTGGAATATGTACGTGTTTTTGTGTCGAATAAAAGCACTTTACTGTCCGAAAGTAAGAGGAAAAGCTCTTCGTTAATCTTACAACTACTTTGAATTATCATATTTCCAAACGACCTTAACTTGGATAGTTGGTTCTGACTGTAAGTGTACTCATAAGCGATAACTTCTTGATTCTTAATTCCTAATACTAAGAAGTTGTTTTGCGTTTTGTGAAATCCAATCACCTGAAAGTCTAAATAGTAGGAATTTAATGCTGCACCTGTTCCTAATTGATAGGTTTGTATTCGTTCCTGAAACGGAAAAGTTGTTCTTCGACAGGTTGTAATAATATGATTATCATGTTCTAATAAATTTGTTGTGACAAAATTCGCAGATCCAAAAACTATATTTCTAAAGCCAAGGTAGTTGTATCTGTGGTTGATTCCGTTATCGAAAAAAAGATATAACGACTTTGATGAGCTGCTCAGACCGACTAACGACTTGTCCACAAAGCTTATGTCCTTCAGATAGGTAAGGGAATCTTGTGTGATGTAGTTGTAAAGTATAACTTTTCCACTGTTCAATTCTGCAACCGCCAGTACGTTTTGATAGGGGATTGCTGAAAATTGGTATTTGCCGGATGAGCTAAAATTAAATGGTGCGTTGTGAAATACGGGTTGCTGATAAAAAATGCCAACGAGGCTGTTAGGCGGGCTTCCGCATTGGTAGGCATATCCAATATTTGTTTTCGGTAAGGCGCCAATATTAATGCGTTGGTATTTGTTTTTAATTTGTGTGCCATCACCTGCTCTGATTTGAATGTTGTAAATGCCTGATTCTAAAAAGTTATCATATATTGGATAATCAAAAACTAAGGTAAAAGGATTTGAATTAAATGGTGGATTATACGTTTTTAAAACGGGGTTAAAATTCTCATCGGTCAAGGTGATGTCAACAAATTCTAAATTTTCATTATCCGAAATTTCAGCTTGAATTACGATGGTGTCACCAACAGAGAAAAAGGAATTCTCATAAGGTTTAATGTATTGAATTATAGGATATTGAGTGTCTTCGTTTTTTCTACACGAGAATAAACCAATAGTTAGGATTAAAAATCCGAGGCTATATAATTTCAAGATAAACTGATATGAAAGAGAAACTTTAAATGTCATGTGCAAATGTAAATATTAATTTAAATGAATGTAGAAAAGCCTAAGAAATAATATTTTTTTTATGTTTTTTAGGTCTAAACAAACAGTTAGGAAATAAAAAACGGATGTGCTTAAAAAAAACTTTTTACGATAGGATAAATTACTATTTTTGCAGCCCTGTTTTCGGCACTGAAAAAGGGCCAAGTTCTTTTAAAATGGCGAGGTAGCTCAGCTGGTTAGAGCGCATGATTCATAATCATGAGGTCGGCAGTTCAATCCTGCCTCTCGCTACTGTTTGAAGCGAAGTTAGAGTTCAATTAACTTTTCTGAGGTCGGCTCCCGATAGCTATCGGGATCAATAATAGCTTTCGCTTTCTAGCCCAGGTGGTGAAATTGGTAGACACGCCAGCTTGAGGGGCTGGTGCCGGTTACGGCGTGCAAGTTCGAGTCTTGTCCTGGGCACTGAACCGCTTTCAAGCGGTTTTTGTGTTTTATATGCCCGGATGGCGGAATTGGTAGACGCGCTAGTTTCAGGGACTAGTATCCGCAAGGATGTGCAGGTTCGACCCCTGTTCCGGGTACAATAAGTTTTAAAACCCCTTGTAAATCAATATTTTACAAGGGGTTTTTACTTTTGTAATTATTTGGTCTTCAGTGCTAAAACAAGGTTTTTCGGATAAATACCTTTTGCAGAAAATAACTTTACTTATTTTTCCTTTGATAAAAAACACCTCTTTCTAATCGAACAGTTTCGATTTTATTATCCGCTTCTAAAACATCCAAATATTTGTTGATTTCATTCAAATGCAAACCAAGTATTTTTACCAAATCGTCCTTTGTGCATGGACGTCTTGATATAGTTTCCATAATTGCAGTTTCGCGATCGTTTCTATACGCCGGTTGATTTTTTCTTTCCGGAGACGCAGCAATTATTTCAACATTACTTAATTCCCAAAGGTTAACAATTCGTTCCAATTCTGCTCTTGTGGCTCCACGTAAATTGGAAACTGTTCCGGGTCGGTCTAAAGTATTGAGCTGTACGGAATCCGGATTAATTTTGAGGATTAGTTTTTTTAACGCTTCCAACTCATTAATGCTATCGTTGTAAGTGGGTAAAATAAATATTTCGAGCCATATTTTCCCTTTAAAACCTTCTCTAAAATCAACTAATCCTTGGACATAATCTTCAAGTTTTAATTCTTTAGGCGGACGGTTTATTTTTTGAAAAACTTCTTCAGTTGCAGCATCTAAAGATGGAAGCACAACATCAGCTTTCATCAATTCTTCGCGAACATTTTTGTCGTAAAATAAAGTTCCATTTGTCAAAACAGCTACCGGAATCTCAGGTTTTTGATGCTTAATAAAATCTAATATATCACCTATATTTGAGTTAAGTGTTGGTTCGCCGTATCCCGAAAATGTAATATAATCCGGATTGGGACTTGAGTCGAAATAGTATTGTAACTCTTTGATTACAAGGTTAGATTTGATGTATTCTTTGCGTTCGAGGGTGAGTTTTGTGGTTTTTCCAACTTCGCAATAAACACAGTCGAGTGAACAGACTTTTTTCGGCACAAGATCCACTCCGAGCGACATTCCTAAGCGTCTCGAAGGTACCGGTCCAAATAGGTATTTATACATGGTTTTAGTGGTATTAAAAGTCAAATTAAGATTAGTCTTGAATTATCAACTTAAGATTAAGAATTTCTTGCTGATGGTTTGATATTCTCAATATTAGTAATCCTGTTGTTGAGTTTAAAATTCTGATTTGTAAGGAGTTGATATGATGATTGATAATTTCAAAAGGAATTTTTTGACCGAAGGGATTAGCAATCTCAATGGTAAAATCGGCGGCAAAATTTTCAGAGATTTCGATTGAAACAATTTTGTCCGAACCAACAGGATTGGGATAAAATTTCACATTTTTGGAAGTGGGTAAATCCTGAATTGAGGAAGGTCCGCAATGGATTGGATTCCCTGCTTTGGAGTCCAAAACCCCTGCATCAACGCTCCAGTCGAGCCATGTACCTCCGTTACCTGTTTCCCAATCGTTTAAATCGAATGAGCCTTGACCGTTTGATGTGCCTTTGACTTGATATACTTTCAACGCTTCTCCTCCAAGATTCCATGTTAAAGGGGTGTTGGAGGTGCAATTTTCAGGAGCTTGGCTTGGAAGTTCGCAATTGGTTTGGATAAAATAGGCATTATCGTCGTAGGTTGGGTAGCCGCCAAAAACTTTTGCCAAGCCGTTAGAGTCGATGCAAACTGCAGTGTATTCGTCGCAAGCTATTGCCTTTGCAAGAACTCCATAATCTGTGTAAATTCTGGCTAAAAAAACTGCAAGTCGGCCTTTTCTGTCCGGGTTGTCGAAATGGGTGTCGGTGATTCTGCCTTTTAGATAATCGTTGGAAATAAAACTTGAAGAGTCAACGGTAACGCTGTTGTGAAAAGGATTGGCTAAGGCTGTTGAGGAAGTTACAGTGCCATTTTGGGCAGAGAAGTAAAATCCGCCCTGGATGGCCATTCCTGCACTTGTGCCGCCAATGACGATACTTCTCTGTTTGATTGCAAGATTTATCAAGCTGTCGATTGGAGAATTTCTCCAAAAGGTGATATAATTCCATTGGTCGCCGCCTGCAAACCATATTGCCTCAGCCTGTTGGATTTTTTGCATTACGTATGGTTCTGAACTTGCTGCCGAATTGTGGCAAACTATGGTCTCTACTGAGTTTACCGGAATACCCAAATCCGAATAGAGGTACGAATTATAACCGTTTGATCCACTGGTTCGTAGCACTAATACATCTCCACCATTTGCTCTTTGCAGAAACCATTTCATAGCGTTGTCATCTTCGGTGGCGCCTCCCATCAAGCAAACTCCTCCACTTGGATAACTAACTGTATCAGTGTTATTTCCGGTAAAATAAGTAGTGTAATTTTGGGCAATGATGATTTGTGGTATTAGAAAGAAAATGAGTATAATTCTTTTCATATCAAAGTTTATTTGAGTCCATTGTGGAATG
>JAFGWF010000116.1 GCA_016937295.1 Bacteroidales bacterium | reverse complement strand
GGCATTCATTTTTTCTTTTCCGTCTTTATGCAGCAAAAATTTCATTGTTATTCTGTCGTTGTATTTTTTCTTCGGCTTGCTTGTAACGAATGTATATCCACCATTATGGCGGTTATTTCGTACTTAGTTTGAGGTTTATAAATTTATTTAATTCTCTTGTTTTTAGCACTCTATCCGTTTTTAAACGTTTGCTGTCGGTTATATCCATAGTTTCAGTTTTAAGTGAATGCTGTGACAATTTTCAGGGCAAATATAGCATTTATTTAACTAACACAATTATTTTTAAGGAGATGCCGCTATTTTTTCTAAATCCCCTTCATCCCTTCACTTCTTCCGAAATTCCAATTTTTCCAAAACTTCCTTATGTTCTTTATCGGCCATAAAGTTTATCTTTTTGGCGCGCACATCTGCCGGGCGTAGGTCTGCCGCGCTATCGAATCCATCGCTGGTTAATGAAATGCTCATCCGGCCAATATTCTCTAAATGTATTACCATCTCCCAAAAGCTCAAATTTATCACTAGGTATTTATATCCGTTTCACTAAACCGAGCTTCCGTTGCTGAGCCAAAAATAGGTATTTTGATGGGTTGGGGTAATGTTTATTTTGCACGATAATAATGGCGATGAATTTGCTCTTAAAACCCCTCCCCAAATCCAATTGAAAACCCAAAGAATTGCAGTGGAAATGGGGATTCTTAGAATAATTTCTCTTGGCGCGGTGGCTTTGCAAGCTCTTTGGCGAAAGCTTTCGGGATTGGTTGCAGCGTTGGCGAAGCAAGTTCAGGGCAAGCTCTGTGGCTTTGGTAACGAAAGCTTTCGGGATACTTGCAAATGCGTTGGCATTTTACTTCTTTTTGGTTTTATTTTCTAGTGTTTTCAGGCTTTCTAAATAATTTTTTTCTGCCTCACTCAATGTTCTTTGTTGATATTTTTTATACTCTGTGGTAGCCTTTTCAACAGCAATTTCATGGCTGATTGAGCCAGTACCCTGCAATAATTTTTCACCACTCATTGTTAGGATTTTGTCCAAATGTTCAGCCCAATCTTTCATTGTCATAGTCTGTTCTCTTTCGGCTTGACGCTCTGCAAAATCCAAATATCCCGATACAATTTGTCCGAGCGAACGAAGCTCCTTTTCGTCCAAATAATTTTTCGCTACTACAACATCTTTCAAGTATGGACGATTACCTGGGAAAGTCATCAAACCCATAAATTCCTTTTCGGCGTCGGCACGGGTATAAATAACTTCGGCTGCCGTTTGTCCATGCACTGCAAAATGAATTTTGTTTTGTACTTTCTTGAAAAATGCAATGGAAACTTCTGCTTTAGGATCATAATCAATACTGGTTGCATAAATATCAAGCACCTGACGATAAAATACTTTTTCGGAAGCACGAATATCGCGTATGCGTTGCAACAATTCTTTCCAATAGCCACCACCGCCCAAATTTTTTAGGCGTTCATCGTCCATGGTAAAACCTTTGCGGATGTATTCATTCAAGCGTTTGGTTGCCCAAATGCGGAACTGGGTTCCTCTTATTGACTTTACACGATACCCGACTGAAATTATTACATCGAGATTGTATAACTTTACCGAAACTTCCTGTGTTTTTCCTTCAATAGCACCATGTTGAGTGGTTAGTCGGAAATTCCGACATACCATTTCTTCGCTTAACTCGCCTTCTTTAAATATGTTTTGAATATGTTCGGTAATGGTGGTTCTTCCTTTGCCAAACAATGCTGCCATTTGCTCCTGCGAAAGCCAAACGGTTTCGTCTTCAAACCGCACATCAACCGAAATTTTATCATCTTCGGTTTTGAATAATATAAAAGACGATTGATTATTTTCCATCACTGCCTCCTTCTGTTAGCGCTATCTCTTTTTCCATGAAATTGATTGTGTCTTTTAAATACTCTTCAATTCCAGAATAAAAACTTCCCATCGGATCCCAATATGCGTACTTATAGTATGTCCATTCATTTTTGTTTGGGTCAGGAGGAATGATGTAAAAAGATTGTTCCTCATCGATTCCACCAATTACAATGCTTCGTTCTAGTCGTTCTTCCTCCTCAGGATCATCTCCAAACTCTTTTGTAATTCGTAATTGTTCAGGATTGACATTTTTAAGCCAATCCACACGTTCTATAGGCAGAAAAGAAGGCTCTACATTTGTCAATTCTCGATAACCATTGGTCACTGCTAAAAGTGATTTGTAGTCAGTAGGCAAGCATTGATTCAACCTTTGTTCAGCGGCAATAATTTCTTGAGAACTAGCAGGCGGTCGTCCTAACCATCTAGTTTGCCTTTCACCGCAGGTGAATTCAAAATCCCCGAGCTTAATGGACAGGGTGAAAAGTCTATCAATTAGTTCTTTCATTTTAAATTCTGCCTAACCTTAATTTTCATATCTCACAATCAATTACTTAAAAAATTAGAACCATCCTCCAAAAGCTCAAATATAGCACCCTGTTTTCAAATTCGTTTCATCAAACCGAGCTTCTGTTTCTGAGCCAAAAATAAGTATTCTTTTGTGTTGGGGTACGATATATTTTAATAAAAAAAAACTCTCTCAATTGGAAACATAACGATAAACGGTTAATCATGGATTTAGTTCAACGGTGGCGGTATGGCCAGTAAGGGATTGCGGGAGATTCACTGTCATATTATGATGAATTTAATGCGGGTTGCGGCGCTTCCCTTTACCACTAAAACCCTTATTGGCTATACCGTTTGT
>JAFGWF010000012.1 GCA_016937295.1 Bacteroidales bacterium | reverse complement strand
GAAGCCTATTTTGGGGAAGGAGATTCGCCCCTTTCCGACTCCTTTGCCTTTAGTATTATCAAGGAAATTATTCAAATTGGCGACGATTTATTGGAAAATCCAGAAGATTATCAGCTTCGTGCTCGGGCGATGTATGCCGGAACGATGGCGCTTAATGGACTTTTAACTCAAGGAAAAAAAGGGGCCGATTGGGGAGTTCATGCGATTGGACACACATTATCCATGCTTTACGACACGCCTCATGGCGCCACACTG
Source organism: Bacteroidales bacterium (assembly GCA_016937295.1). GTDB lineage: Bacteria > Bacteroidota > Bacteroidia > Bacteroidales > UBA1556 > UBA6267. The sequence continues at coordinate 22,997 of JAFGWF010000012.1, read as the reverse complement.
ACCATAGCCTATCCGGCTTGGATGAAATTTCATGCAGAAAAACTTGAGCAAAGAATCGAAAAATTAGGAAAAGGCATCTTTGGTATTGATGACACTCAAACAACAATTCATCTTTTTGAAGAGTTTTTTACGCAGATTGGCTGCCCTATAAATTTAGAGAAAATAGGATTGAATAAAGAGCATAAATCAGAAATCGTTGAGCTATTGAATAAAAACCATGCTAGTGGTGTATTTCACTCCCTCGATGAAAATGCCCGCGAAGTGACTGTAAATCTGATGTTTCTGAACGATTAACGTTTCCGTTTTCGCTGTTCGTAGATAAAATCATCAATCGCCATCGACATGGATGGAAATTCTTTGGATGGCGCTTCGATGGTTACATCAAGTCCAAGTTCTTTTGCTGCGTTTGCGGTAGTGTCACCAAAGGTGGCAATAGCTCTTTCGCCTTGAACATAAGTCGGAAAATTGTCGAATAGCGACTGAACGCCCGCCGGACTAAAAAATACTAACATTTCATATTTTTCTATGTCAAGATGCGAAAGGTCGGCAGCAATTGTTCGATAAAGAATGGCCGATTTATAATCAAAATCTTGGTCGGATAACTTATTTGGAATTTCAGGTTTATGGCCATCAGAGCACGGATAGATAAACTTTTCATTCTTATATCTTTTCATCAAATCCAACAACTCGTCAAAGTTTTGATTTCCATTAAAGATTTTTCTTTTTCGAAACTGCACATAGTTTTGCAAATAAAAAGCGGTAGCCTCATTCAAGCAAAAATACTTCATAGATTCAGGGACATTATATCTTAATTCCTTAGCAATACGGAAATAATGATCTACAGACTGTTTGCTGGTAAAAATAACAGCAGAAAAGTCCGGTAAACTAATTTTGCTTTCTCGAAATTCTTTACTTCCAACTCCCTCAACTTTAATAAATTTTTTGTAATCAATTTCAAGATTATACTTTTCTACAAGGCGAGTATAAGGCGATTTTTCCAAATCAGCAGGTGCAGGCTGTGAAATCAGGATACTTTTTACTTTCAAAACGAATGAGATTTAGTTAAACGTTTAGTATTCAAAAATTTTTGTAAGATGCTGATTACTAATAATAAAATATTAACCGGCAAAATACTTAAATACTACCAAAAGGGGTAATATTTCAAGCGTGCAAAGATATAAAAATATTTGATAGCCACGCAGTGCTGATTTTTCCCACAACGTTTTGAATTGCGAAATGATATTAAGGAAGAAAACAACTGCTAAAATGGATAAAACCACCTGAGCAAAAAGTGGATTAGGCAAGGCGTAATGAAATAGGAAGTTTGAAGGAATAAGAACGGCAGTAAAAACTAACTCTGTTTGGTAGCTTTCAGCAGTTAATTGAACGGCTGATTTCCAATTGAGAAAAACAAGATGTGTTATCAGGAAAAAAACGAACCTCACGAGCCAAAGTGCAAACAAAAAGATAAAAAGATTAAATAATGGTTCGTTGAACAAAAACCCACGTATCGGTTCATGAAAAAGGAAGAAATAAGTATTTAAGAAGATTGATAAATTAAGTAAAAAGAAAAAATTAATAAGTCGAGGTAATATTTGAGATTTTTCGGCGCGATCTTGCTCATTGACTCCTGAGGAAACACGCTTAACAAAAAATCCTAAAAAGAGTGATTTTGTCGTACCACGAAAAACATTAGTTAGAATAATAATAAATACTAAAGACAAAATCAAAAACCAGAATGGCTGAAACATCTCGGATTGATGACGTTTTTGTAAACTTGGCTCATACAATTGATAATCCGTGTAGAAAAGTGATGGTGCGCAATCTTGCGAAAGGAGTAAGGCAGAATCACCAGAAATACCATTGGTTGGTTGAAAACCAAAGGCAGCTTGATATGGAATTGTGTCAGTTGATACCATTATGGAATTCGAACACCTATGATAATTATATCGTCAACCTGTTCAATTTCACCGCGCCACTCAATCAAAGTTTTCTCAAGGATTTGACTTTGCTCTTCCATAGGTTTTTGGTAAATCTCCATTATTAAATCCTTAAATTGCTTTGTCATAAATTTCTTTCCTTGGGGGCCGCCAAACTGGTCGATATAGCCATCCGAAAGAATATAATAAACATCGCCCTTTTTCATGGTGAATTTATTGGTTGTGAATGGGGTATCCATTCTATCGTGCACACCAACGGGCATACGGTCGGCTTTCACAACCGTAATTTCGCCGTCTCGAATCATGTACAGAGGGTTATAGGCGCCGGAGAAATCCATAATCATATTTTCAAAATCATAGACACAAAGAGAAATGTCCATACCATCTTTGGTATCCGTTTCGCTTCCTTCTTTATTTAGAGAAGTTATAACGTTAGTTCTCAGATGATTAAGAGCATCAGCTGCGGTTTGCACCTCTGGCAAATTCGCAATTTGGTTAAGGAAGGAAATACCCATTATACTCATAAATGCACCGGGCACACCATGACCTGTACAGTCAGCCGCAGCCAGGACTGTTTTATTATTTTTGTGCATCATCCAGAAGAAATCGCCACTTACAATATCTCGTGGACGCCACAAAACAAAATGATCAGGAAAGTATTTTTGCATTTGATTATCAGAAGGAGTAACAGCTTCCTGAATGCGTTTTGCATATCGAATACTGTCTAAAATATTCTGATTTTTCTCTTCTAATTCATCCTTTTGGGCTTGAATTTCGGCAGTGGCTTCGCGAATAATTTTCTTTAATCCACGCGTACTAATAGTTATTGCGCCCCAAACAAATGCCACAAAGAACAATAAATAACCAACATAAGCCCAAATTGTTCTATACCAAGGTGGCTTAATTTCGAATTGGAATGTGGCTTCATCGCTAATATTTCCCAAGCGATCCATTGCTCTAACCTTGAAGGTATAACTTCCTTCGGGCAAATTGGTGAATCGCTCCTCTCCTCTTGTGTCCCATGCGCTCCACTCCTTTTCAAATCCTTCAAGTTGATAGCTGTAAAGCACTGCTTCTTCATGGTTTCGTAGTAAGGAGCTAAAACTAAACACCAGTTTGTTGTTCCGATAAGGGATTATCATTTCGCCGAGCTGGTTTTGGTAAGGCAACATTTGACCTTGCCTCCACTGATAGCCATCAAATATCGTATCGACTCCTGCAACGACGCGAAGAACATACGTAAAAAAGAAAGGAATACTATCTATGGATTTTTCGGACTCGAACCGATAAAGCGAACTCACTCCACCAAACCACATCACATCTTGAACATCTTGGTAAATGGCATTGAAGATGTCTCCTTTTCCCTTAATTTCAAACACCTTATCTATTTGATAGGCATGGTTGGCCGGTTGTTTAAACAGTTTATAAATTTGCAAACGACTTTCATCCAAACTTTTTGAAACAATCCAAAGTTGCTTTTGTCTATCCACAAAAATCCGATGACATTGACGCCCTTTTGATTCAGCAGAATTATTGAATAAACTTCCCATATAGTCGGTTGAGACAAATCGCTTTTTGTCGTCATCCAAAGTATAAATTCCTTCACCGGTTCCAAAGTACATACGACCATCAATCAATTGAGGATAAATGGCATTATCCGCAGGAAGGCCGTCAGAGGAGCTGTAAGTTTTTATAGAAACCTCCGAAATTTTTCCATCAACAAATTCGGGATTTTCAATACAAATGACTTTGGATAAGATATTTGAAGACCAGACATTTCCATCAGCATCAAACTCAATGAACATTGCGGGAATATTTGCTTCGGGCACTTTTCCCTCAGGCTCAAAATCAACTCCGTTATAATAAACCGTAGCAAGACCCTCATCAAGACCTAACCACAATCGGTTTGGGTCTTTCGAATCTGCATGTACCGTATAGATAAAACCATTGATAGAAGCAGTAAATTTTCCTGTTTCATCCAGAATTGTCATGCCATTATCGGTGATTATCAACATCATAGATTTTCCACCTGTCTGGAATATTTTCAAGTAGTAGCAACCCATATTCACGGTAGAATCTGTTACTTTGGTGAATGTTCGCATCTCACCGGCAGAGGAATTTTCGTCAAGAACAAATAATCCGGCTGATCCTGTGGCGATATAAAGTTTGCCATTGAACCGCGCAATGGACTCAATGATTCCGGTGTAACCTGATTTTTCGGGATGGAAAACTTGCCATTGATCGTCTAATTTAATGCGACTGATTCCTTGATTTAAGGCGGCCCAAAGATGATGCTGTTTATCAAAATGAAGCGCATTAATTCGATTGTTTGCCAATCCATTTTTGGTATCGAAATGATACAGCAAAGTACCCCTGTAAGAAACAATATAAATTCCTGAATTCAACGTTCCTAAAGCAATGGTTCGTTTTCCAACTCGAACAATAGCAGAAACCGAGAAATGCTTGAAATTATTCAATGGCGTATAGCTTTTTGTTTCCAGCCTGCCATTGACTATTTTGTAAAGAAAAAAACCATTTTGCTGACTATAAGCCAGATTCCATTCATCATCGAAAGGTATGGAGTGACCCAATGCAGGCACCAAAATGGTATCTATTTGCCCGGCAGACGACACCGACTGAACCGGTTTTTTAATCAAAATAGAGCTAACATTTCGGACATTTATCAGCTTTGAGCCTTGTATTTCTTTCAAACCATATTGGTCAATTTTTAGATAAAGTTTATCCTTATACCGAACAAAACCACGAAGAGTTTCCTTGAAGTTCAATGTCTCTGTTTTTCCGTCCTTATAGATAAAAAGGTAGTTATCCGATAAAAAATATGTAAATCCATCTTGAAAGTCGATGAAGCTAATCTTTCCAAAATTCAAATTCGAATCAAGAGTTCTTCCAATGGAATAATACTTTAGAACAGCAAGTTTGGTGTTTGCCGTATCTAAGGAAAAATAGCCAAAGTCTTCAATTCCACCGGTAAAAATCAAACCATTCTCTGCCACCTCGACACAAGTAGCGTCGTTGAAGTTGGAAAGCTGGTGCTTTCTCCAAATACCTCCACGGTATTCCAAAACACCCTCCTTATTTCCCACGTAGATAATTCCGCTTTCGTCTTGAGTAACATCAAAATTCTGAACCTGCGAATTAAAATCTTCCATCCCAAAATTTCGAATAGAAAACAATCCTATCTCATTTTGAGAAGACAAATTACTGAATGTCAATAAAATAATAAATAATACAAAAATCCTCATTTGTAAACAAATCTAAGATTTGGGATGAATATCATCCCCAAAAATTAAGTTGGTAAATGTATAAAATATTTTAAAGTTAAATAAGATAGATTGAAATACTTAAAGAGAAAAGAACAGTTAGGTTATCCGGTTTTACGCTTGGGCATTAGAATAAAAAACTCAAAAAACATAATAACAGACATTCTGCAAATAGTACTTTAATTTTGTATAAATTTGCCGATTAAATAGAAATTTCCAATAAAAAGGAAATCTGTTGTTAATAATTTGAAAACATGAACAATACTTCTTCTGAATTAAACGAATATAAGCAACAAGGCTGCTGTAGAATACCTGTGTCTATTCAGAAAAGCGAAAATAATTCCCAACATAGTTGTTGTAAACTCGATAGTTTTAATTGGTTACAATCATTAGATCATATAGTTGACAATCAAGTCTTTGATTGCGTTGAGGTTCGTTTTAAGAATAGCAGAAAAGATTTTTACAAAATTCCTGATGGGCTTAAGTTGCATTGGGGCGACATTGTTGCAGTTGAAGCCAGCCCCGGACACGATATTGGGGTGGTGAGCCTTACCGGTGAAACTGCTCGACTACAAATGATAAAAAAGGGGAAATCTCCTTTGGCGGATGATGTTAAAAAGATATATCGAAAAGCACGAACCAACGATATTGAAAAATGGCTTCATTCACGGAGTTTTGAAAATGACACTATGGTTCAGTCAAGGCGAATAGCCGGTCAGCTCCGCTTAGACATGAAAATTAATGATGTTGAATATCAAGGTGATGGCACAAAAGCCATCTTTTATTACACTGCCGAGGAAAGGGTAGATTTTCGCATATTAATAAAGAAACTGGCCGAGGAGTTTTCGGTAAGAATTGAGATGAAACAGATTGGAGTCAGGCAAGAATCCGGTCGATTAGGAGGCATTGGCCCATGCGGACGTGAGCTTTGCTGCTCATCATGGATGTCGAAGTTTAAATCGGTTTCGACCATCAGCGCACGAACTCAAAACCTTTCACTCAACCCACAAAAGCTTGCAGGTCAGTGTGGTAAACTAAAATGTTGTCTAAATTTTGAGCAGGAAATGTATGCCGAATCCTTAGAGAATTTTCCGAATACCCGAACCATTCTACGAACCCAAAATGGCGATGCGGTTTTTCGCAAAATGGACATTCTGCAAGGCACAATGTGGTATTCTTATACCACCAATCCTGACAATTTTATCAAACTGACAAAAGAATATGTGTCTGAACTAATCAATTTGAATCGTAAAAATATCATTCCTGAATCGCTTGAAAACGAAAAGAGTAAAGAAGATGAAAAGGTCAAATACGATCAAATTGTTGGCCAGGACGATGTAACCAGATTTGATAATGTGGGCAATAAGAAGCGAAGGAAAAACAGGAATAGAAACCATCCGGGAAACAGAAATCCTCGACAAAACCAAGACAGAAGCAGAAATTTTAATGGAGATAACCAAACTCCGAATAATTAATAGTAATTATGACCAATTGGCAGAATAGTATGTTTAAACTGAATTATCAATCATACTGGCTTCGGAAGGCAAGATTTTTTGTTTTCCTGCTTTTACTTTTGTCAACCGAGATTATTTTTACAAGATGCACAAATACAACTGTTTACGACCAAATAAAACCCGTTGAGCAGCCTTGGAAATCGACCAACCCAATACTTTTTGAAGTATCTATAGAGGACACCATTTCTCCGATGAATTTTTATCTTCACGTACGAAATGATATCGATTATCGTTATTCAAACCTGTTTCTCTTTTTTCAAACTACGTTTCCCGATAAACGAATTGCAGTTGACACTTTTAACATTTGGTTAGCAGCTCCAGACGGAAAATGGCTTGGAAAAGGGTTTGGAAAATACCGTGATTCGGATATTATTTTCAAAATGAAAGGACGATTTCCTCAAAAAGGAATTTATTCTTTCAAAGTGGAACAAGCCATGAGAGACGTTGAACTTAGCGGAATTGAATCAATAGGAATACGAATAGAATATGACCAATAAAAAAACAAAACCAAAAAGAAACACCGGAAAACCTGGTATTATCAAAACCTTATGGATGATTTTTGGCGCAGGAGTTTTGGCTGTCGTTATGCTTTTTGCAGCTATTTCATTTGGTTGGATGGGATTTATGCCATCCTTTGAAGAATTGGAGAATCCGAAAAGCAATTTAGCCTCCGAAATATATTCTGCCGATCAGGTTTTGCTTGGTAAATATTTTATCGAAAACCGCTCTAACTCATCTTATGAGGAGCTTTCGCCTAATCTTGTAAAAGCACTTATTGCTACCGAAGACGCCAGATTTTATGAGCATTCCGGCATTGACTTACGTGCTTTGGTTAGAGCCGTTGCTAAGCTTGGAAGAGATGGTGGTGGAAGTACAATAACCCAACAACTTGCAAAAAACCTTTTTCCTCGCGAAAAATTGAACACTCTTGAAACGATTCTACGAAAACTTAAGGAATGGGTCATAGCTGTTAAATTAGAATATAATTACACTAAGGAAGAGATTTTGGCCATGTACCTCAATACCGTTGAGTTTGGAAATAATTCGTACGGTATAAAAACTGCAGCAAAAACCTATTTCAACAAAACCCCAATGGAATTAAATCTTCAAGAAGCAGCAGTGTTAGTAGGTATGTTGAAAGCCCCTTCCTATTACAATCCGGTGAGAAATACGGAGCGCTCGCTTTTAAGACGAAATGTAGTTTTAAACCAAACTAAGCGATACAATTTTTTTGATACAGATTTTATTGATTCGGTAAAGCAACTTCCGTTGGATGTTTCACAATTCAAGGTTCAAGACCACAACCAAGGCCAAGCAACCTACTTCAGAGAATTCCTACGCAAAGAATTAAATGAATGGTGTTCAACACATTATAAGCCTGATGGAACACAATATAACTTATACAAGGATGGATTAAAAATCTATACAACCATCAATTCCAAGATGCAACAATATGCCGAGGAAGCGGTCTCGCAACATTTAGGCGGTGAACTTCAAGACGACTTTTTCGACCACTGGAGTAATAAAAAGAGATTTCCAAATGCACCATTCTTCAGAATTAACAAAGAACAACGTGATGCCATAATGACTCAGGCAATGAAACGAACAGATCGGTATTATTGGCTTAAGCAACGAAAGATTAGTGAAGATTCCATTCTAAAAATCTTCAACACGCCCACAGAGATGAAAGTGTTTAGCTGGAAAGGGCCGATAGATACAATCATGTCGCCAATGGATAGTATATTATACCACAAATATTTTTTACAGACCGGTTTTATAGCCATAGAGCCACAGACCGGATATGTAAGAGCGTATGTTGGGGGAATTGACTATAAGTATTTCAAATATGATCATGCCACAGTTGCACAACGACAAGTTGGTTCAACCTTCAAGCCTTTTGTGTATGCCTCTGCTTTTCAAGAGCTTGGCTATACACCTTGCAAAGAAGTTCCTAATGTTCCGGTAACTTTTGAGATGCCTCCGGGACAACCCGATTACACCCCTAAAAACTCTGACGATAAGCGTGAAGGCGAGATGGTAACCCTCAAATGGGCTCTTGCAAACTCGGTAAACTATATCTCTGCCTATCTGATAAAACGTGTTAAGCCAGGCAAAGTGGTTGAACTTGCCCGAAAAATGGGAGTGAAATCGGAAATTGAACCTGTTCCGGCCATCTGTCTTGGAACACCAAGTTTAACGGTAGAAGAAATGGTAGCAGCTACAGCAACCTATGCCAACAAAGGCATCTACAACAAACCTGTTTATATCACCCGAATTGAGGACAAAAATGGCAATGTGATAGAAACTTTTCATCGAGAGTTTAATGAAGCCATGAGCGAAACCACCGCCTATTTAATGCTTAGCCTCATGCAAGGTGTAGTTGAATTTGGCACCGGTCAAAGGTTGAGGTTTCGATATAAGTTTAACAATCCAATTGCCGGAAAGACCGGAACGACAGATAATAACTCTGACGGTTGGTTTATGGGAATAACCCCTGATTTGGTAGCCGGAGTATGGGTTGGCGCTGATGATCGGTCGATTCACTTTAGGAGTACAAGTTTAGGACAAGGAGCCAATATGGCGCTACCAATTTGGGCGCTCTTTATGCAAAAAACTCTGGCAGACGAATCTTTAAAACTAAGTAAAGGAGAATTTGAAAAGCCGGAAAATCTTGATGTAGAATTAAACTGTGCAAAATACAAACAGCAACAAACAGCACTAAATCCGGTAGAAACCTTAGATTTTGATAATTAACAATTAAAGTTGCACTTCAGCGCTAACTCTTGTGGCCAATTCAAGAAATTCATCAGAGGTTAGTTTTAGCTTATCTTTGCTAAAGTCGATATCATAAATACCATTTATTGGAACTAAATGTATATGAGCGTGAGCCACTTCTAAACCGATGACGGCCACACCAATTTTAGTACAAGGCACAACCTTCTCTATTGCAAGAGCAACCTTCTTGGCAAATACCCATAATCCCGAATACAGATCATCGTCCATATCAAACACGTAATCAATTTCATGTTTTGGAATGACAAGAGTATGGCCTTTAGCTATGGGATTTATATCGAAAAAAGCGAGATAATTTTCATTCTCTGCAATTTTATAGCAAGGAATTTCCCCTGATACAATTTTAGAAAAAACCGAACTCATAACCTAACTTTTTAACGACTTATTTCAATTACTTCAAAAGGTATCAATCCGGCAGGCACTTGTACCTCAGCCACATCACCTACTTTTTTACCTAACAATCCTTTAGCAATGGGGCTATTAATAGAAATTTTACCTTTTTTCAGATCTGCCTCATTTTCAGGAACGAGAGTATAATTCATGACAGCATTATTTCGCTGATTTTTTATAGTAACCTTACTGAACAACAACACTTTATCCATTTCAATTTTGGATTCGTCAAGAATACGTGCATTTCGAATAACTTCTTGCAAGCGAGCGATACGCATTTCTAACATACCCTGAGCCTCCTTCGCAGCATCGTACTCGGCGTTTTCTGATAAATCACCTTTATCACGCGCTTCTGCGATTTGTTGAGATATAGCAGGGCGTTCTACGGTTTCCATCTGCTTTAATTCAGCTTTAAGTTTATCCAAACCTTCTTTTGTATAATATTGTATTTCAGCCATATAAATAAATTTTATCTCGTTCTCTATTTCCGTTATAATATTACAAATTAGACAATAACAGAAGAAGACCCTTTAAGGTAGGGCCTTCTGCGCTGCAAAAGTAATATAAAATTTCGTTACACTAACAATTATATTGTTAAGACGTTATTTAAGCTACTGGTTTATAATTTAATACTTGCTCCAATGCTATGCGATCCTTGATAAGGATTTGAAAATTGGTAAGCGTAATCTAAAGAAATCAAACCTCCTTCGCGATTTATTGGAACCAATAAAGATAATCCTGCAGTAGGACCTGTCAATGCGGTTGCACGTGTATCATCCAAGATACCATTTTCATAAACATAACCGACACGAAGCTCTAAATATTTACTCCAAGCATATTGGATTCCGAAAGCGTGCTGATCATTAGTAAATGAATTTGCGGTAAAGGTATATGCAGGAGTAATCTTGTTATCGTCATTAATATAGAAATCATAACTCATTCCAATTCGAATCAATGAAGGCAATTCCAACAAGGCCGAACGTTGTTCAAGAGTCATCTGATTAGGTTGTTGATTTACAAATCCCCGAATACTCAATCCATCGCCTGAATAACTCATATTTGGTCCTACATTTTTCAGAGCTACACCAAAACGCAAATTTTCTTTTCGACCCGTAACATACTGGATACCTGCATCAATAGCGATTCCCGTTGATTTCACGTTAGAAATCGACTCAGAAATAACTTTGATATTTATACCTCCATATATGCTATTTGAAAAAGCTTTCGCATAACCTAAATTAATATTCATAAGTTTAGGAGAGAAGAAACTGCCAGTACCTTCTGGTTGGTCAACAGTAGTTACCGGAATATCACCCATACCCATAGAAACAATAGACAATGCTAAAACACCTTTTGATTCACCCAACTTTGTGGTAAGGCCAAAGGCGGAAATATTAGTACCGGAGCCTTTCAACCATTGAGTTTGACTAAAAACAAGATTGAGCTTATTGGTGTGAGCAATTCCTGCCACGTTCATAAACTGCGCCTCTAAGCCTTTCACAAAGGCAGAATTTGATCCGCCTAAGCCATTGCTTTGCGCCCATGGATTGATAAGCAACTGAGAAGCTCCGGCTTCACCGGCTCGGTCTTTATTCCCTGCATAAGCCTGATTCATAATGGTTAATGAAAGTACCAGACTTGCGATTATTATCTTATATAAATGCTTCATTATTATAGATTTATTACGTTTCACAATTAGAATGCGTTCAAGTCGATTGGTCGCATTGCTCCAAACCACTTAATAACTTTCTCACCGATTCCGGGAGCGTTAACATGAATGAGGTAAACGCCGGATGAAATTGGAATACTTGCTTGGTTTTTCAAATCCCACTCAAGATAAGTCAGGTTATTGTCTTTTGAGAATGTTCTAACCAGAGTACCATTAATAGAATAAATCTTGACAACACAATTATCAGGTAGATTCACAATTTTAACTCTATTATCCAACTGGCTTGTTTCGTAATCAGAATAAGCATAATAAGGATTAGGTACGATATTGATTAAGTCCAATGCGCTTTCTGCTACGGACTGATTCACCTTTGAGGTGGCAATGTCTTTAGTAGTAAAAGCATAAGAAGGCCATCCCATATTTGGACCCATATAATTACTAGTCAAATCTAAATCTCGCGACCAACGACCCATTTGATAAGGCACAGATACGCGTATTTTTATTGTAGCATCGTTGTGTAGCCACTGTTGATCAGCAACCGACATTGGTATTCCTGTCCACATAATACTACGATAGATAAAGCTCATTTGCACAATTGGAGTATTGGCAGGGTTTCCATTGAAATTAAACATGGTCATCAACCAGCGGCCTTCGTCATAAGCAGGGCTTGCATCGTAAACATCTGAGGAATGACGGAAAACGTAAACAAAATGCTTACCTCCAAACAATATTTCACCTAATGGCGTAGTATAATGGTTTGTTGGATTGAATAACATATCTCGACCATTTTCACCAACCAACCAACTGGATTCACCAAACATCATATTAAGGCGTTCACCGGTTTCTAAATCAATAGCATATCCGGGAAACCATCCCATTCCATAGCCAGAAACATAGTTTGGCGAATTAGGATCTTCGTTTCCGGTAGCATCGGTTGCATAGTTACCATCTTTATCTACCGAAAAATGGTCGCGCAAGTAGAATTTTTTACGACTTCCTTGATTCACCTCAGGTTCGTCACCTGTTTCAATAACCGGACAACGAGTCCATAAAGATTTATCGGAAGTGAAAACTATATCCACGGAATGCAGGTTAGCTAACTTATTATTTGTCAAACTAAAGGAGCGTGACGGGCCATGGTCGTGCATAGAGCCCATGCGGTAGGCCGTCCAAGTTCCACTAACTATTTTCTCATAATATTCTTCAGGGTCAAGGTAGTTGTCTTTGTCGTAGTCGTTTTGAGTGGCATCATTAGGATCGTCGAGCGTACCGCAGCGAATCCAGTTAAAAGCATCAATAGTGCTTCCGTCCATATCAGGCACACCGGTTAACCAACGCACAGAGCTATCAGCAAAGTTGATGGATGAATTGATAACACCGTTTTGGAAAGCCTCGGAAGAGCCTGGCGAAGGCACTTGTCCAATAGTTATACTAATGCCTAAATCCAACAAGAGCTGCTCATTTGCGACTGCAATAGTGGTATCAGATGTGGCGATTAATGTGCCTTCACTATATAATTTCCATTTTGAATCGGCTACATCAGTAGAAGCAGTGCCAGGAATGAAATCTAATTGATAATCAGCAGAAACCACATTCAATGGGTCAATTACCTGAACGTTTATAGGTCCTTTTCCGATTTTATAAACAGGCTTTTCAGCTTTCTTGTTGAGCAATATTTCTTTAATTGTGGCATCGGTAAAATCAATTTCCAAACTTCCATTACCATGACCGTCAAGTCGTGTTACTTGTGGCCCATCACCATAATTTGAATTAACTTTAGTTCCATTAGCTTCCGGGTCTGTAATATGTGGAATTGCTGTTTTTATTTTAATTGGACCCGTAGCTGCTTTACGACCGGCTAAAAATGGTGTTTGTTGTCCGGCTAAACCACCAGGATTATTAATATCCTGAGCATAAGGTAAATACTCATTAAAACCGTAAGCGATAGCAACATAATAATACTTTTTGTGATTAACCAAATCAGTATTACCCGTTGCAAATAAATCTTCAGTGATACGGAAAGAATGACGTATGCCTTCGTTTCCACCCTCTACCATAATTTGAGGAACGCCAAAACCAGATTTTTCATCTTTGGTAATATTTACTAACATATCTACCTCGTCTTTAATATCGCATTGTGCCACAAGACGAGAATAATCTAAATCCCACAAGTCGGCTAAAGAAACATCAGCCGTTTTCAATTGGAAAATCATATAACCCTGAAAATTATAGGTAGAATCATATCTAGGAGACTGACCGGCAGGATTAAGAGGTGGAATTGTAACATCTTCTTCCGAATATTTTTCAAGATAGTTGTTTGACCCTTTTATGTTTGTAAGGTAGATTAATATTTCCTTATCAAGTTCCTGAATAGTAACCTCAGGAGCGTCAGGGCCATCAAGCACTTTAAAGCAGTTATCGAACAACGCTTGACATTTATCGTCAACCGTGCGAAGCAATTCTACAGAAGCAAATGGATCACCAGAACTAGCACGAGCCCATGGAATACCAACAGTGATATAGTTTACAGCACCGGGTTCGAGTGTGAAAGGACCGGCAGACTGCATGAAACGGCGGTCACCGGGAGGGTTGCCAGCTTCAGTCCATTTTTTTGGTCCATTCGGTGGTTGTCCTCCAGTACCCCAGTTGCAAGGATCCGTTTCATCGGGGAACATAAAATCAGCAGCAGGACCATAAGTTCCTAAACTATAAGCGTCTCCCCCATAAAGCATTTTATTACCATCTTTCCAAATACCTTTAAGCATTTGATAATACTCGGCTGCTAAATCCGGGTCAGTTTTGTTTGGGTTAGGGTCTGTATTATTATGATACAAGAATCGTCTCATACCAAAACGCTCATTATCCTTTATTCCGTCTCCAAAATTAACACCATTAATACTTTCATCACAAAGTTGGACTGACTGCCCAGAAGAGTCTAAACCAAATTTTGGATTATCTAAACCGTCAGGATCCATGTAAGGTCCTTGAAAGAAGTCAACACCAACAGCAGGTGGTTGGGTTCCGTAAGCTTCCGGAGTTCCACTACCATCTTCAGCTTTTCCATTATAACAGTATCCTAAACCACGTTTAACGTCACATCCAACATAGTCGTCGTAGGCATATCCTAAATCGGTATCAACCCATTGACTAAAATACGTCTCGGTCAGCCGATAAGTAGAACGGTTAATGATTTCATAAGTATAAAAGGTCATATTATTGATTACGTCATTAGTAGAAAAAGCAAAAGCTTGTGCTCTGATTTCAGTACCGATAGCATTACCTTTCGACTCAGTGTGAATGTTTCCATTGTCGTTGAATACCCACCACAAAGTTTGGTCGCCTTTCAACACTTGGTCAACAAGAATACCATTACCTTCCATGGTTTTATCAGGGCTACCACATAGTTCATTAGTTATATCGTAATAAGGATAGTCACCTTGTGTATATTCATATATTCCATTACCATCCACATCTTTGAAAGGAGCCAAATAAAAGCTTTGATTTTTAGCTTGATTACCATGGGCAGGCCATTTTTTAATAATATCAGGCACAGTATAGTCGGGGTATGATGCCGGATCGGCAAACCACAAACGGAATTCATCGACTTCGCGCCGAGTAATTACAAAATGCTTATCGTACTCGGTACAAGTTTCCAAGTCAACGGCAGCTTTACCATCTTTCGACAATGGACCGGGCCAATAGTCGTTACCGCTACCACGATATCTCTGAAACGCACCTTTTAACTGACCATTTACGTCAACGCCACCCATCCAAAGAGCTGCACTAAACATACTGGTCTTTGTTGATGCAGCGGGAATGAAATACTTTCCATTTCCCTGCAAATCCCACCACATATCACCACCTGTGTTAATTCGGGCTCGAACATTATTCAAATCAAGGTCAGTAGCGGATTTTCCCGGCAAACATCCGGCATTATTTATTCGCGCGGAGGACTTACCGCTTTTCGCGCTTGTAGAAACTCCTTTGTATTTATCAGCAAAAACAGATTGGCTAATAAGTATGCTAAGAGCCAGCAAAAACGATATATTAATTAATCTTTTCATAGTTGAAGATTTTCTGATTATCAATTAGAAATTAAACATTACACCCAACCTGATTCGCCTTGGTAAACTATAGTTATAAGGGTTATTAATGCGAACAGAGTATAAATCTCTATAAGCAGTAGGATCTAGTGATGAGTTGATTTGAGATTGGAATTCAGCGGATTGTAAGTAACCGTCATCGTCAGGGTTGCCGGTATAACGATAAACACCCATTACGTTTTGTGTGTTTAACACGTTAAGCACCAATAAATAAACGTTCAAATAGTGCGCTGATTTCTTATTTTTTGATTTCAAGTAAAAATCACGATCAATACGCAAATCCATTGCGAATTGCCAAGGCAACCTTGAACCATTAAGCGAACCGTCTAAAACAGCAACCTGACCACCAATGAGAGGAGTTACATTACTTTGACGGCTATAAGGAAGCCCGCTACCACCACGGAAGGTTAGATTTGCTCCGGTATTTTCGAGAAGACGAATAATTTTAACTTGGTCTGTTCCTTTAATTTTCTTAGTAATCGTTGGCCCATTGTACTTTTTACCACGACCATAACGATAGTCAGCAATAACATTTATCTGATGATTTCTATCTTCCGAAATCGGGCTTAACGTTCTTAAGTTAGGCATTCCTGTACGTGCCAGATTTACGCCTGAAGTAGCACTTGAACCGGTTGCATTAGCAAACTGCAAGGTATAACTTACTTTCATCCATAAGTTTTTTGTTTGACGCAAGTCATACTGAACAGTTAAACCTTTAACCGTTCCAAAGTCGATATTATTATAAGAAATATACGAGGTAGGATATGCACTTGCAAAACGATACACTTGAATTTGGTCACGCAGTTCACGATAATACGCTGAAAAACGCAATGATGAACTATTTGTCAATTTCTGTTGGAATCCAAGCTCATAATCAGTTGTTCTTTCCGGTTTAAGATCAGGATTGTTTACTACAGAAGTTCCCAATTCTGTAAGGAAATAATAAGAAATTAAATCCAAACGATTACCGGTTGTCGGACGACTGGTAAGAACATCATAGTGAGCAAAAAACAGTGCCTCGTCAGAAATTGGGAATGAGAATGAAATACGAGGCATAAAAGTCGTTTGAGGATCATAGTCTTTAAACGCTGTTGACGAAAGGCGGTTGTTGGTTGGATCCACCAAATAAGGAGCAATACCACTGGAAGTTTCAATAGTTGTTGGGTCCGTAACTTCTTCTCCTTTAGCATTATACCAAGTGGAGCCATTACGATAGCCAAGAATAGCAGTAGGATTATTTAAATCGTTTACATAAACAACGTAATCATCTCCCATATTAGTTGGTACAGACCCTCCAAATGCGCCTTCCGCTTTAGTTTCTTTAACTGTTTTAGCTTCGGAGAGTAGGAATGGGTCTTTCAACACCTTCTGGTTAGCATCAAAACGGTCAACACGAACACCGATGGTAAATATGAGGTCATTTATCGAAAACTGGTCTTGAATAAAGCCGGCGATATAGATAGGCTCATAAGCTCCAACAGACCGAGCCAAATTACCGTTTTCATCCACTTTTGTAAAGAAATCCTCAAATGCCGGTTTGCTTTTTAGCTTTTTACCAGTGTGGTCATAACCGTAATAATTAACATACAAATTACCATTATTTAGGAGCTCATCAGGGCTAAACATATCTAAAGAGAAAATGGAAGGGTCATAACTATCTAAGTCAAGATAATCGAGACCTGTTACGGAATAGCCCAACAATTCGCGCAGTTTGATGTCGAAATAGGCTTGAGTATTAGCATCATACAAGCGGTTATAGTTGATAGTATCTTGAAAAACACCATTTTGGTCGAAGACTGGAAGCGGATTAGCCAAATCCAACTGTTCAATATGACGATTGGTTAAACCACGCATCAAAGTCCATAAGCCTGCCGGATTAACGGTGAATGTTGAGGTAGAACGCTGTTCATATTGCAATCCGAACTGGAAGGCATGGTTTCCAACATCGGCAGAACCATTGGCATTAAAACCTATACGTGACTGAGTTGTTAATGAATAACCGTTGTAAGGTGTTCCTGTATTAGACCATAAACCATATACTGAATTTGGCAATTCTCCATTTAAGAGCGCACCTCCACTTTGAACAAGAAGTCTATTGGAATACAATCCTGAACTTGGATCATAAAGGCTATAATACTGGTCGGTATAATTGGACAAATAAGGATTGATTTCAGACCGAGTAAAATCATATAAAGTGTCACGGAAACCATTATGTATCCATATATTATCGAATCCTAAAACCGTATCGGAACCATACTCATAAGAATTCACTCTATAGGTATCGAACTTACCTACATAGCCGTAGTTAAATAAATTATCGCCATGCAAATTGCTTTCTACAGTTTGCTCATAATGTGTATAGTCGGCCTGAATGCTGTAAAAAACATTCTTGATTAGAGAACGGCTATCTTGTGCTGTTGGAAAACGTTGTGTAAATTTTCCATAAACGCGATAAGTGAGTTGATTATAAACACCATTATTATCGTAGTTATACAAACTATTTGCAAGACTCCAGTTTGAACCACCGGCATAGTTTACGGATCCCCCAAAAGTTAAGTTGGTATAATCCGTTGTACGAACGTCGATTTTTCCAGACAGATTCACCGAATAAGTTTCTGCGTTAATTCGAGTGTGCAAATTTTCAAGGTCATCAAAATGAACAAATTCCGAATTATTATAAGAGCCGAAGCCTGTTCCTGAAGGTCTAACGGGATTTGCACGCAGATAATCAAGCAGTTCATCATTGACCTTATACGTTCCTATGGAAGCAGGATTTCCGTCACGAATATAGGAACCTTCACCCGAGATGAAGTAGCCTAACAAAGCGGAATTTTTGGTGCTATCTTTTCCTTTAATAAGAGGTCCATTCACCATGAATCCTAAAAGATTGTATCCATAACCATCGAGCAATTCGGAGGTAACCGCCTCGAATCCAGCTCCAAACTGACGACTTGGACCTTTAGTGGTGATATTCACAATACCACCGGTAAGGTCACCATACATAGCGGGAGTACCACCTGTTATGACGGCTACTTGGTCGATAGCAGCTTGAGGCAATGATGAAGAACCGATAACACGGACACCGTCAATATAAGTGGCGGTACCTTCAGACCTCTGACCACGCATACCTCCCATATCACCATTTTCATCGGCAAATACACCGCCAACCGTGATAGCAACAGAGGTAGCCGAGCGACCGGCCATTCTGGTTATCTCTTCACTGGTCATTGTTCCTCCGGTAGAAGTTTGGTCTTTGTCAATCAATGGAACTTTGTAGTCAACAACTTCAAAAGTTTCCAGAGTTGTGGTGGTTGACTCTAAGACGACATCTAAAAACCGAATTTTATCGGCATTGATGATAACACCTTGAATCAGGAGATTTTTGTAACCGACATAGGTAACTTTCACATCATATCGTCCGGGTGGGATTGGCTTAATATTGTAGTTACCTTCAAAGTCAGTAGTACCACCATTGATAATCTTTCCCCCCAATTCGATGACAACATTGGCGAATGGGATTGGTTCTTTGGTCTCTTTATCGGTAACTTTTCCTTTCATAGTCCCCGATTGCGACCATGCTGTTAATGTGACAGTTAATACGATTACGGTCAGGAGTAGCTTACGAATCATACGTTCAAATTTAATGTTATTTAATTCCTATGCTTAAAAGGCGCCAAAGTTAAAAAAAAATTCATATTCGTGAATCTTTTTAATACAAGCGAAACATTTAGAACGATTAAATATAGCGTCGTTCTAATATTGCGCTGTAAATGACAGCCTTTTTCACATCAAAATCTTCTAATATATTATTGTATTCAATTTCTTCTTCTTCTAAATTAGCAGCTTGTCTGATAACCTTCTCTTGTATCGATTCATGTTGGTATTCAACAGATTGAATATTACTTTGATAGGCTTCCGTATCATCTTCAATATAATCTTTATATCGATTATCATTTTGTTCTACCTGTTGATACTCATTTTCAACAGAATCTGTTTGGCTGCCAAAAACAGGATTTGGCTGTGGTGCGATGTTATTAACCCCAAAAATGGTTTTCACCATTTCATCCATATCAAACTCGGAATCTTTTTCAACCGGAACAGCCTGCTCAGGTTTTACAATACGCTGCTTCCGGTCGGCCTTTTTTTGGGCTCCCTGATACATTTTGTAAATAAACCAAACAACTGCTATTAAAATCGGTAATAATTCTTCCATAATTCTATCTATTGACTCGGATGATACTATTGTGCATTTAAATTATATAAACTAATATTCAGTGTTGTAAACGTTTGCTGTTAAAATTAACCTGCTATTTTAAGAGTTAATTAAAAGCCGTCAAAAATAGTTAATTTTTGTTAGCAATTAGTTAGAATTATCAGCAAACGGAGAATCCAAATCAGTAAGAGGCAGAAAATCACAAGTAACAAGAAAATATATTATGTTAAATTATTAATTTCTAACATGTTAAAAATTATAACTATCGAATATAAAAAGAGGGATTAATCTCAACAAAACTATTGACTATTTTTGCCGCCTCAAATTTACTTAGCCGAAATAAACTCGAATACAAATGAGTGAACTTATTAAACACGAATGTGGAATTGCGATGCTGCGGTTGTTAAAACCACTTGAATATTATTACGCCAAATATGGCAATGCGTTTTATGGATTGAATAAAATGTATCTTATGATGGAAAAGCAACACAACCGCGGACAGGATGGCGCCGGACTTGCTTGCATAAAAATTGACACGGAGCCCGGTATGCGTTATATCGACCGAAAAAGATCGGTAGCTAACCAACCCATTCACGATGTTTTTCAGCAAATTCAATCAGAATATAAACGAATTCAACGGCAAAATCCGGAATTGCTTTCGGATGTTAATTGGTTAAAAACCAACGCGCATTTTACCGGTGAAGTTTTCTTAGGCCATTTAAGATATGGCACTTATGGGAAAAACAGTGAAGAAAATTTACACCCCTTCATTCGTTATAACAACTGGAAAACCAGAAACTTAGTTGTAGCCGGCAATTTCAACTTAACGAATGTAGATGAATTGTTTGATAATTTAATTGAGCTTGGACAGCACCCCATCGAAACAAGCGATACTATCACAGTAATGGAAAAAATAGGTCATTTTCTTGATGAGGAAGTGGAGCTGGTTTTTAGGAGGCATAAAGATATGGGGCTGACAAAGAAAGAAATTACAGATCACATCATAAGCGAAATTGATATAGGAAAGATTTTACGCAGGTCGGCAAAAAACTGGGATGGAGGTTATGCCATGGCTGGAATGATAGGTCATGGCGATGCCTTTGTGATGCGCGATCCGGCAGGTATCCGCCCTGCCTATTATTTCCAGGACGACGAAGTGGTGGTAGTTACAAGCGAGAGGCCTGTAATCCAAACGGCTTTCAACATTTCGATAGATCGAATAAAACCCATCACGCCCGGACACGCATTGATAATTAAGGAAAACGGAAAGGTGTGGGAAGAAAAGATATTAGAACCTGTTCAACCTAAATCTTGCTCCTTTGAAAAAATTTATTTTTCAAGAGGAACAGATGCTGATATCTATCAAGAGCGCAAAAAACTTGGTAAATACTTGTTAAATCAAGTACTACAAAGCGTCAATTGGGATTTAGAAAACACTGTTTTTTCTTATATTCCAAATACCGCTTCAGTTGCATTTAGAGGTTTAGTTGAGGAATTGAGCAACTATTGCAATCGAATCAAAGCCGAAAAAATTGCCGGAATGGGAACGTTGCTTACAACCGAACAAACCCTCGAAATTCTGAAGCTTCGACCAAGAATCGAAGAAGTGGCCGTTAAAGACGTGAAAATGCGCACCTTTATTACGCAAGACTCCGACCGGGATGATTTGGTAGCACATGTTTATGATATCACATACGGCGTAGTCAAAAGAGGTATCGACACCTTAGTTATATTGGACGACAGCATTGTACGCGGCACAACCCTCAAGCAATCCATTCTGAAAATTTTGGATCGTTTAGGACCAAAAAAGATTGTGGTAGTTTCATCCGCTCCTCAAATCAGGTATCCAGATTGTTATGGTATCGACATGGCTAAAATGGGTGATTTTATTGCATTTCAAGCTGCAATTGCGCTACTGAATGAAAACAAAATGGAATCGGTAATCAACTCCGTTTATATAAAAGCCTTAGAAGAGATCAAAAAGCCAAAGGAATTGCAAGTAAATGCAGTCAGAGATATTTACGAGCCGTTTACTCCTGAGCAGATTTCAGCAAAGATTGCCCAACTTTTAAAACCTAAAAACATTGTTGCAGAAGTTGAAATAATTTATCAAACCATTGAAAATCTGCATTTAGCTGTTCCAAACGACAAAGGAGATTGGTATTTTACCGGACACTATCCAACCCCGGGAGGCACGCGAGTAGTTAATCAATCCTTTATAAACTATATTGAAGGAAAAAATATCAGAGCTTACTAATATGAGTTTTAACAAAATGCTTAAATTTGCCAAATCAAGTTTTTAAACATGCGATATATTTTTGTTATTACTATTTTCCTCCTATCCGTTCAAAGCAGACTAATGGCTCAGAGCTTTAAGTCAACCATTTCTGCTGGTATTGTTGGGTCGCAAGTCGATGGTGATAATTTAGGCGGTTATGATAAAATTGGGATTTATGCCGGTCTCGGAGTGCGATATCCCCTATCGGCAAATATAGATTTAGGCATGCAAATAAGCTTTATTCAAAAAGGCAGCAGACAAAATGCCGATCCGGCAAATGGTTTATACGATGCCTATTTAATGCGGCTCAATTATGCAGAAATACCGGTTTTTATTCAAGGAAAAATCTCTAAAAAGGTTTATTTTCTGGCCGGTCCAACTTTAGGCTATTTGATTTCAGCCATCGAAAAGGATAATTATTCCGTAGTAACACAACCCTCCAGCGTGCCGCCATTTCGGAAATTTGAAATAGGAATTCTTGGAGCTTTTGGCTATCAAGTCAATGACAAATGGAGCGTGGTCGTCAGGGGTCAATATTCCATGATTCCGATTCGAAAAACCCCAATTATTCAACTTTGGTACTACAACGACTCCTTAAAAAACAATGTTTTAGTGTTCGTACTGAACTATCATTTCAATTAAATGAGTAAAAAATCAAAAAAATTTTACGTAGTTTGGCAAGGCCATCAGCCGGGAGTTTATCAAGAATGGGCCGATTGCCTGAAACAAATCACCGGATATAGTGCCCCTGTTTTCAGAACTTTTTCTCGTAAGGAATTAGCCCAAAAAGCTTTTCTCGATAATCCTGAAAAATAT
>JAFGWF010000115.1 GCA_016937295.1 Bacteroidales bacterium | reverse complement strand
TGGTCTTGGAATTACAGGTCCAACTGGGCCTATAGGTGAAACCGGTCCAGCCGGAGCAAAAGGAATTCAAGGAGACACCGGTCCAACTGGAGTTACAGGAGCTACTGGAAATACTGGAACTGGAACTACAGGTGCTACCGGATCAACGGGCGAAACTGGACCTGCCGGTTCAAAAGGTATTCAAGGTGATACTGGACCTACCGGACCAACTGGACCTTCAGGTAATGGAGTAACTGGACCAACGGGCGAAACTGGGCCTGCCGGTTCAAAAGGTATTCAAGGTGACACTGGACCAACCGGACCTACTGGACCTTCAGGTAATGGAGCAACTGGACCAACCGGCGAAACTGGTCCTGCCGGTTTAAAAGGTATTCAAGGTGACACTGGACCAACCGGACCTACTGGACCATCTGGTATGGGTATAACTGGACCTACTGGCCCTGCCGGAAGTCCGATAAATACAGCAGATTCGATTCTAAGCATCGAATTTGATTCCCATGGAAATTTGGAATTAGATTTCAATTCTGATCCTACTTTAACTACTTCAAGTGCAGCATTTCTTATTGATGGAAACATTGCTAGTACCGATCTGAGATTAGGAACAAATAATGCTCGTGACCTCATTTTTAAAACTGGAGGTAATAATCCTGTAAATGATAGAATGGTAATTACAGACGCAGGTGAGGTTGGGATTGGAGATATGACTCCCACTTCAGGATTAGAAGTAAATACATCCATGGCTCTTGCAATCCAAACTATTTCTTCGAACTATACTTTAACCTCTACGGATAATGTAATTGTTGTGGATAATACATCATCAAATATTGAAATTGAACTGCCTAACCCTTCAGGAATAACTGGTAGAATTTACACTATCAAGATTCGTCAAATAAACCACAATGTCAGTGTTCTCTGTACTTCTGCTGATATTGATGACATTCCAGCAAATACTGCAATAACATTTGATTCAACACATAATTATTCCTTTATCACAGTAATTTCTACAGGTTCAGAATGGATGATTATTGGAGGTGCTAAACCATAAAAACTTACCCAAATAAAAAAAGCCCCTGATTGTTTAATCACGGGCTTTTTTTCACTTTTAGTAATTATTACCTATATATGTTTCAGGAATTAGTGAATGAACCTATTTAATTTGAAACAAACTCACCAAAATAAAATCTAACAATCGCTATACAAATTCAGCAATTAAAAATGAAACTTTTCGATTTAATGTATTGTTTAAGAAGAAATTTATTTCAAAATCCATTGGTTGCCTCGGGAAGAAATTTGAGTAAAATCAAAATCAGGAATCGAATTCTCAACAAAATAACTCATAACATCAAAATTCTTATGAGCCAAATTCTGGATAGAATATGTCTGCAATATATGTACAGCAGGATCAATAATTTCAATAATTGCTGTAGATTCGACTATAAAAAGACCATTTTGGATATTTATTTGATGACTAAAAGCATTAAAAGCATCTGACATATCCGAGGGAGAGTGCATTATTAAGAAAGAAGCATCTGCCCCACTCTGCAAATACTTAGATGTATCTTTTTGCCCGTTTATATTATTTTCTTCATAAATCTGAAAGCCATCATTTTTTGAAACTAAAGTTGTAGAGGGACTATCCATTTGGTGAAAATGATTTGTGATTTTGATAGCAGAAATTCTATTTTCCGGAGAAAAACGTTTAATAATTTCACAGATAAGCGTTGTTTTTCCAACATTGCGACCGGTGCCACTTACAACGAGAAAATTAGGTAATGATATTTTCATAAATGATTTGTGTAGATTAACTATGGAATATGAATATATTTATGTGTTTGAAGTGAAAGCTGCCATTTTGGATTTTTCATGATATAGGAAACAATAATGGGAGCTATTGATTCTCGTTTACTCCATTCGGGTTGAAGGTAAAGTAAACAATCCTGATTTACTTTTAATGCGTTTTCCTCAGCCCATGATAGGTCAGCCTCATTTTCGATGATAACCTTAAGCTCATTAGCTAAAGGATAAATGGAAGAAAGTGGGCGTTTATTCCTTTTTGGGGATAAACAAATCCAATCCCATTGGCCTGTTAATGGAGATGACCCGGAGGTTTCGAGATGACACTGAATATTGTGCTTTTGAAAAGATTCTGTAATTATATTTAAATTATAGTTTAGAGGTTCACCACCAGTAATAACGACTGTTTGGACTCCATTTGATAGTGCATTTTCTACAACATTATAAGTTGGAACAGGTGGAAAAAAATTTGGATTCCATGATTCTTTCACATCGCACCAATGACAACCTACGTCACAGCCCCCAATTCGAATAAACCAAGCAGCTCTTCCTGTGTAAAACCCTTCACCCTGAATCGTATAAAATTCTTCCATAACTGGAAGAACAAGACCATTTTCGAGTTCAATCATCAACTCGTCCGAGAGACCTTTAATTTTTCGCAAACTAATTAATTTGAGTTTTTTTATAAGCCTTCAAAGTATTCATCAACAATGCCGCAATGGTCATTGGGCCAACACCTCCGGGGACAGGTGAAATATAAGATGCTTTCTTCGAAACAGAATTAAAATCCACATCACCTACAAGCCTATAGCCACTACTTTTGGCAGAATCATCAATGCGGTGAATGCCTACGTCGATAATTACAGCTCCTGGTTTGACCATGGATTCATCAACAAACTCGGGCTTTCCAATGGCAACTATTAATATATCGGCTGCTAAAGTATAATCCGCTAATTTAGGGGTTTGGCTGTGGCAGAGAGTTACTGTAGCATTACCCGGATAACCTTTTCGGCTAAGTAAAATACTTACTGGAGTTCCAACAATATTGCTTCGGCCAATTACAACACAATGTTTTCCTGCGGTTTCGATTTTATATCTTGATAACAATTCCAGAATCCCATTCGGTGTGGCCGAAACCATAGTATCAATGCCCAAAACCATTTTTCCTAAATTTATTGGATGAAATCCATCCACATCCTTTTCAGGTTTTATAGCATTAATAACTTTTTGTTCATCCAAATGTGTCGGCAATGGAAGTTGCACAATAAAGCCATCCACTTCAGAATCTTCATTTAAAAAGTCAATAAGTTGCATTAATTCTTTCTCGGTTGTTTGCTCGGCAAGATTATAAACTGAGGAGGTAATTCCAACGGATTTACAAGCTCGCTCTTTCGCTGCTACATAAGTCATACTGGCGGGGTCGCTTCCCACAATAATTGCAGCGAGATGTGGGCCTCGAGGAGCATTATCAATGAGCTGTGCAACTTCTGTTGCAATTTCTTTTTTGATTTGTTCGGAAATCAATTTTCCATCTATTAACTTCATATTGAGTACATTAAATTAAATTTCTATATGAGACCAGTTCTTACCATTCTTTATTCGTAGAAGCTGGGTTTGAGAAATTCCAAATTGCTGGGCAATGCGATAAGGACGCATGGTTCCTCTTTTTAACATCTTCTTAATTCTAATAACCTGGCTTTCTGTTAGTTTACTATTTTTAATCTTTTTTGTGTCATAGTTCTCATCTAACTTTCGGTGAAATTGTGCGCCTTCAGCATCAATCCATTTTAGGTTGCCATAGTGATTATTAGTTTTATCATGATCGAGATGAATCACTTGATTCCATAAAGGATTAAGATTTACAATAAAATGCTGGGCTACCAATTTATGAATATAGAATGTTTGTGATTTTCCAGATTTGAGTTTAATCACAATGGCATTATAACCACCTATCCAACTGCCGCCAATGATTTTTGGTTTGTAAACAGAAACTTTTAGTGAACGAATTCTTCCAAAATTTGAAATTTGGAATTTTTCATTCTCATGTGCATCATCTATTTTTAAATCGAGCCATCGCTCTTCTTTAAATAAATCAATCATTGGTTTACCTTTTTCTTAATTGATTCATCGACCTTAACGCATTCTTAGGATTGCCGGTAGTCATCATACGCATCATTTTTCGGGTATCTTCAAATTGTTTAAGAAGATTATTTACCTCTTGAATTGTAGTGCCACTGCCAAGTGCGATGCGTTTTCGGCGACTTCCATTAATGACTGCCGGATTTTCTCTTTCAAAAGGAGTCATACTGTGAATGATAGCTTCAATTCCTTTAAAGGCATCGTCATCAATGTCAACGTCTTTCATCATTTTGCCCATTCCTGGAATCATTCCCATCAAATCTTTCACATTACCCATTTTCTTGATTTGTCCGATTTGTTTCATAAAATCGTTGAAATCGAAGGTGTTTTTAGCAATTTTTTTCTGAAGTTTCCTGCTTTCTTCTTCATCAAACTGTTCTTGAGCTTTTTCAACGAATGAAACGATATCCCCCATTCCAAGGATACGGTCGGCCATACGTTTGGGGTAGAAAATATCTAAAGCGTCCATTTTCTCCCCTAATCCAACAAATTTGATAGGCTTATTCACCACGGATTTTATGGTTAAAGCCGCACCGCCACGAGTGTCACCGTCAAGCTTGGTAAGCACAACACCATCAAAATCAAGAACATCGTTAAATGCTTTTGCTGTATTTACAGCATCCTGACCGGTCATAGAATCCACCACAAACAGCGTTTCCTGCGGTTTTACCTTATGATGAATTGCGGAAATTTCGTTCATCATTGCTTGGTCAACTGCCAACCGTCCGGCCGTATCGATAATTACAACCTGATGACCCATATTTTGAGCGTGGGCAATAGCATCTGTAGCAATCCTAACCGGATCTTTGCTTTCAAGATTCGCAAATACTTCAACATTGATTTGACCACCAAGAACTTTCAATTGCTCAATAGCGGCAGGCCGATAAACGTCTCCTGCAACTAACAAAACTTTCTTGTTACGTTTGCTTTTTATAAAACTGGCCAATTTTGCCGAAAAGGTAGTCTTTCCGCTACCTTGTAAACCAGCAATCAGGATTACAGCAGGATTCCCTTTAAGATTTATTTCCGAATGTTCGCCCCCCATCAAAGAAACCAACTCATCGTGAACAATTTTAATCATTAATTGTCCGGGGGAAACAGAAGTTAAAACATTCTGCCCCAGAGCCTTTTCCTTGACTACCGTTGTAAAATCCTTTGCTATTTTAAAGCTGACATCAGCGTCCAAGAGTGCCTTGCGAACTTCCTTAAGAGTTTCTGCAATATTAATTTCGGTTATTTTTCCGTGACCTTTTAAAACTTTAAAGGACCGTTCGAGCTTATCACTTAAATTTTCAAACATGAAAAAAGTTTTGATTTATTAATGGTTTCAATTAATGTAAAACCGCTTATACCTGTTCATAATTGGTCGGCAAAATTAACAAAATAATGCCTTTCGAGCAATAGAGAAAAATCAAGGAAAATTTAACTTATACAACATAAATATCAGCCCATTTTTTAACATTTTGCTGGGAGGAACTGAGGAAATTTTTAAACGAAAAGGAATAAATCTTCAGAGGAAAACTACCTAAAAACCTCAATTAACATTTATTAACAAATATTAATTAACTAATATACTGTTATTTACGTGAATTAATTATACAAAGTAGTAAATTTAATTTAGTTCTATGTTTTACATAGTACTAAGCGTTATATATTTGCAAAATAAATTTTGAAGAAATGAATATAGAAAAGACAGTTGCACAAATGCGAAAAGGAGTTCTTGAACTCTGCATTCTTTCCATTTTGGAACACAAAGAGGCTTATGCTTCGGATATGATTTCGACAATGAAAGATGCCGAGTTAATTATTGTGGAAGGCACACTTTACCCATTGCTAACGCGGCTCAAAAATGAAGGCTTGCTTGATTATAGATGGCAGGAATCGACAGGTGGGCCGCCACGAAAGTATTATACTTTAACTCAATTAGGTAAAAATACTGTTGCAGAGCTTAAAATTAGTTGGAACGACTTAGTTTCCTCGATAAATAAAATTATAATTCAAAAAACCATATAAATCAAATATATAACACCATGAAAAAGAATATAAAAGTTAATGTGGCAGGAATGCTTTTCAATATTGACGAGGATGCTTATGAAATGCTTGAGAATTATCTCAACCGATTGGATCGTCATTTTAGCAGAACCAATGGGTCAAAAGAAATCATTGAAGATATTGAACGTGGCATAGCAGATATGATGAGTAATAGGGTGAACTCAACCAAAACTACGATTAATCTTGATGATATTCAAGAGATTATCAAAGCGATGGGAGAGCCGGGCGAAATTGATGATGAGGAAGAAAACAACTATTCGCACAGTACTTCAAGTCGCATAAATGCGCCACGCCGTTTATATCGCGATTCGGATATGAAAGTGATTGCGGGGGTATGCTCGGGAATCAGTAAATATCTAAACGTGGATGTAGCATGGATAAGAATTTTATTTGTAGTACTTTTATTTATTTCAGGAACAGGATTGTTGATATACTTAGTCCTTTGGATTGCTGTTCCGGAGGCGATCACTACTGCGCAAAAATTAGAGATGCAGGGCGAACCAATCAATATCGACAACATCGAAAAGAAGATTAAAGAGGAAGTAAATAACCTCGGCGACCAAATTACCAAAATAAAAAAGGAGCACTTTACCAAAAAAAAAAGCGAAACTAACACACCAAGAAGAAACCAACCCTCTGTTTTAGGGTCGATGATTGCCGCCTTGGTAAAAGTCGTTTTAGTGTTTTTTGGCCTGTTTTTCGGAATTCTTGCTCTTATCGTCATCGGATTTACGATACCTGCCTTCGTAACTGCAGGTGGCAGTTTGTTTTTTATTCTTGGCGATTTAGTTTATTTTTCCATACCGGAAGTTCTACGATCCATCACCGTAAACAATTCAGAATATCACATGGTATTTCTTCCGCTAATTGCTATTATATTCATTCCGCTAATTAGTTTAATATTAGGAAGTTTAGGGTATTTGTTTGGGTTCAGAAGCGAGGCCAAAGGCATTAATAAAGCTTTAGGCATTTTGTGGATTGTGGCCGTAGTTTTCTCGGTGGTTTCGTTTTTTCAGATAAAGAATCATTTTGAACACGACACTGTTGTTAAAAACCAAATAACTTTGAATGTGAATGATTCAACCAAAACATTATACCTTAGAATAGCGCCTTCATTAATGAATTTGCCGGATTTGGACGATGATTTTGCAACAATTTACGACGAATTTGATGGCGATTTTATGGTTATCAAAACCGACAGCACGTACTATGCTGCACCAAAATTTCGCTCCTATTTCACCTCAGACAGCAATTTCCGAATTGAAACAGTTATGAAAAGTCATGGTGAAAAACCTTCCATAGCTTCTAAAAATGTAAGAAATATTGATTATAAAATAGTTACAAAAGACAGTGTAATATATTTCTCACCTCTTTTCAGTTTTCCGAGTCAGGATAGGTTTCGAAATCAACAAGTTGAAATAAGGCTTTATGTGCCAAAAAACAAGAGCATTATCATTGAAGAGAACCCTGAATTAACGTCACAACTATATAAGGAGATTGAAAGGGAATTGGGTTATAGCATTCCTTAAAAACCCGAACTATCCGTAACACATTCATTTGCAATAAAATGCTGATTTATAGAATCTTTCTCAATTATAAATTGACCGAAGATTTTATAAATCAGCAACTATGTAAGAAATCTTAAATCTAAAAATGAAGAAAGTAACTGACAAAAAATCACAACTACCTTTTAAGTTCCATAAACCGTTGACGCACAAATTGAGCTGTGTATGAATTACCTTTTCGAGCCAACTCGGCAGGAGTTCCTGCATCTACCATCATTCCTCCTCCCCGACCACCTTCCGGCCCTAAGTCAATGATATAATCCGCATAACAAATCACGTCTATGTTATGTTCAATAATCAAAACCGTATTTCCACGCTTGACCAATTTTTCCAAAACCCCCAATAATACTTTAACGTCCTCAAAATGCAAACCGGTTGTAGGTTCGTCCAATATATAAAGTGTTTTTCCAGAATCGCGTTTACTAAGCTCTGTAGCCAATTTAACACGCTGAGCCTCCCCACCAGAAAGCGTAGTCGAAGGTTGTCCTAAAGTAATATAGCCTAAGCCCACATCTTGAAGAGCCTGAACTTTAATCAAAATGTGTGGAATATTTTCAAAGAATTCAACCGCTTGATCCACAGTCAAATCGAGCACATCATTAATAGATTTTCCACGATAACGAACCTCGAGAGTTTCACGGTTATAACGCTTACCTTGACATTCGTCGCAAGGAACATAGACATCAGGAAGAAAATTCATTTCGATAACACGAAGTCCGGCACCCTTGCAAACTTCACATCGACCTCCCTTAACATTGAAAGAAAACCTGCCGGATTTATAACCCCGAATTTGAGATTCGGTTAAACTGGCAAATAAATCGCGAATAGGAGCAAAAAGACCGGTATAAGTTGCAGGATTTGATCGAGGAGTGCGGCCAATTGGGGATTGATCCACGTCAATTACCTTGTCAATATTTTCAATACCAACAATTTCAGAAAAAGGGAGCGGTTGTTTATCGGAACGATAAAAATGTTGACTCAAAATTGGATACAAAGTTTCGTTAATCAGCGTTGATTTGCCGGAGCCCGAAACTCCTGTTACACAGACCATTTTACCGAGAGGAATTTCTAAGTCAACATTTCGCAAATTATTTCCACAAGCCCCAAACAACTTCAACGACTCACCGGTACCACGCTTTGCACGGGCTGGAATCCCAATGGTCTTATTTCCATTTAAATAACATGATGTCAATGAATTAGATGACAATATTTCCTTGAGAGTTCCATGAGCCACTATTTTCCCACCATGTTTTCCAGCACCTGGGCCGATATCCACAATATAATCGGCTGCCCGAATCATATCCTCGTCATGCTCCACCACTATCACGGTGTTGCCCAAATCACGCAGCTCTTTCAAAGCTTGTATAAGTCTCTGATTATCACGTTGATGAAGACCAATGGAAGGCTCATCAAGGATATAAAGCACTCCCACTAATTTAGAACCAATTTGGGTAGCAAGTCTGATACGCTGAGATTCGCCACCGGAAAGCGTGCGAGCAGGTCGATTTAGATTTAAATATTCAATTCCCACGTCGAGCAAAAAGCCAAGACGTTTTTTAATTTCCCTAAGTATTTCATTGGCAATAGTCAATTGACGAGGTTCAAGACGTTCTTCAATATGTTGAAGCCAATTCCACAATTCCTTCAAATCCATTTTGGCCAAATCGGCTATTGTTTTGCCATCTATTTTAAAATGAAGACTTTCCTTTCTTAATCTTGCGCCATTACATTGCGGACAAACCGTTTTATTCGTAAACTGACCAACCCAATTTTTAATATTTTTGGAAGCAAATTCATCATCCTGATCCATGATAAACGTAATAACTCCCGGAAAATCTAATTGAAATGTATCTATAACCCCTGTTATTTCATTTTTAAGCTGAACCATTTCACTAGTGCCATACAAAAGCATATCAATAATTTCCTCAGAAAGTTCGGCAATTGGCGTATCTAAGGTAAAGCCATGATTTTTTGCAATCCCCTCTAACTGCCTAAATATATACGCGTTACGTCTTGCACCAATCGGCACAATACCACCTTGGGCAATAGATAATCGTTGGTCAGGGATAACTTTATCGACATCGACTTGAGTGATTTCGCCTAACCCACTACATTTAGGGCAAGCCCCGTATGGAGAGTTGAAAGAGAATGAATTAGGTTCCGGCTGAGGATAAGAAATACCGGTATCGACACACATCAAATTTCGACTAAAATAACGTGAAACACCCGTATCTTCCTGATTTACAAGAACAACACCTTTACCTAAATTCATAGCGGTATTTATAGATTTTGCTAAGCGATCCATAGAATTTTCGTTCACGGTAAGGCGATCTACAACGGCCTCAATATCATGCACTTTATATCTATCTACACGCATTCCAAAAACTAACTCCTGAATATCACCATCCACCCGAACTCGCAAGTATCCCTGATTTCGCAATTGCTCAAATAGTTCTCTGTAATGACCCTTACGCGCATTAACCATTGGAGCTAAAATATTCAGGTTCTTATTCAAAAAATCTTGCTGAATCAATTCAACAATTTGACTATCTGAATATTGAACCATTTTTTTGCCCGTGTTATACGAATAAGCATCCGAAGCACGAGCAAACAGAAGACGTAAAAAATCGTATATTTCGGTTACTGTTCCAACAGTTGACCGCGGGTTTTTGGAAGTCGTTTTTTGTTCGATGCTAATTACTGGACTCAGGCCTGAAATTTTATCCACATCAGGGCGCTCCATTGAGCCAATAAACTGGCGGGCATAAGCTGAAAAAGTTTCCATATAACGCCTTTGTCCTTCGGCATAGACGGTATCAAAAGCAAGGGAAGATTTTCCACTTCCGCTAATTCCTGTAATTACAACAAGTTTATTTCGTGGAATTTTCAGGCTTACATTCTGAAGATTATGAACCCGCGCACCCTCAATTTCCAAAGCACCATCTTCAAACAAATCCATATTATCTATCTTCATACTATTCACCCTTTTCATCACCAAAAATTCCAATCTCGTCCGACATCTCACTCTTCAATTTGGAATAATTATTCAATTCTTTTGTTGGAATTTTAACTTGATATTCTTTCGCATTCGAATTTGTCAACTGCGTTGTTAAAATCCACGGGTTCAATTCTTTAAGCATTCTGTAGCTTATATTTAAGTTTTTTGCATACACTGCAAAGTCGTTCACTGAACTATCTAAAGTAACCAAATCGCATGAAAGTTTAGGGTATAAGTCGGATGGTTTAAGATAAAAACCGTAATTTTTTGGTGCGGTAAAAATGGCTTTCAAGGCAGCAATTCGATAGACATAACGCGCTGTCTCACTATTCAGCGATAAATCAAAATAAGAATTTTCACCTTGTCGCGACATTTGATTAGACAATCCTCCCATTCCCATATTGTAGGAAGCAGCCACCGACACCCAACTGCCGTATTTTTTATGAGCATCTTTAAGATAGCGACATGCAGCCTTGGTCGCCTTTTCAACATGCAAGCGCTCATCTACTTGCCCATTTACTTCCAAACCATATTGTATTGCAGTCGTTTTCATAAACTGCCAAAACCCTTTAGCACCTGCCGGAGAGGTTGCATTCGTCAATCCGCTTTCAATAACCGCCAAATATTTAAAATCGTCCGGAATATTATTCTCTTTTAAGATGGGTTCAATTATGGGAAACCAGCGATTGGCACGTTTAAAAACCAAAAGAGAATTAGAGTGCCAAAAGGTATTCACTAAAATTTCACGCTCGAAACTTTCAGCAACATAAAACACATCCAAAGGCAATTCCTCACCTGCAAAATCCATCTTTTCAGGGATAGGAGGATTATAAATTCGATAGTCTTTCTGATAATGCTCGTTGTAGGCATTGTCTAAAACATTATCAGAAGAATCGAAAGCAATATAAATCAGAGAAACAGACACTATCAGAATAACCGGAATTAAAACTTTATAAATTTTCATAGGTATTACATAACTTAAAAAAATCAAATCATATCCTGATTTTCAACAAATTATCAGATATAATTACAATTTTAAATGATTGGGCAAAGTTAGCATTTTCCATCAAGGTTGTGAGTTTACTTTATTTCAAAAAATAAATGGAATAATTGCAAGTTTTAATAAAAAGTTGTGTCTATCCGCATCAGTTTCGAGAAAAATATCGTTGAGCATTTTTTTTTCGTTAAGTCCATTATTAACTTACTAAGTTTGCAATCGTAAACGACACAGTACAAACATCAAAATAGATATATGAAAATTAAAAG
Organism: Bacteroidales bacterium; assembly: GCA_016937295.1. Classification (GTDB taxonomy): domain Bacteria; phylum Bacteroidota; class Bacteroidia; order Bacteroidales; family UBA1556; genus UBA6267. The sequence goes on along the minus strand of JAFGWF010000115.1, from coordinate 443 downwards.
TAATATTGCCATAAGTGACTCCGGTTTTTTACTAAACCCGAGCAGTGGGGAATCGTTTTCGTTAAATCCGATGGGAGTTATGATTTTGAAAATGGTTAAAGAAGGTAAAAGTCTTCAGGAGATGTCCACAGAAATTTCTCAAGATTACGATGTTAATCAATCTATTCTTGAGCGTGATATTGAGGACTTTAAAGGCACATTGATGCAACATGGGATTTTAGAAAAAGGAGAAGATGACTGAACTCAAGCAACTCACAATAGCGGTTACCGGCTTAAATGCCATTGACAGCCCGGGTCCCGGAGTAGCGGTTGCACGAGGACTTAAAGAAGCGAAAACATTTGAAGCAAAGATTATCGGTTTAAGCTATGAATCCTTGGAGCCGGGAATTTATTTACATGATTTGTTCACAAAAAGCTACCAAATTCCCTATCCAACAGCAGGG
>JAFGWF010000114.1 GCA_016937295.1 Bacteroidales bacterium | reverse complement strand
CAGATAAAAAAATATTTTGAAGTAAAGAAAAATAGTCAGATATTTGCCGCCCGAAATTAACAATCAATTTTAAAACTTAAAACATTATGCCAGTTAAGATTAGATTACAACGTCATGGTAAGAAGGGACAACCTTTTTATCATATTGTAATTGCGGATGGTCGTGCACCTCGCGATGGAAAATTCATTGAAAAGATTGGAACATACAATCCAATTACACAGCCGGCTTCAATCGACGTAGAAGTGGATAAAGCCGTAAAATGGCTTCGTAACGGAGCTCAACCCACAGATACTGTGAAAGCTATTTTAAGCTACACAGGGGTTTTATACAAAAAACATTTGCTCATTGGAGTTGAAAAAGGTGCTTTTGATGAAGCAGAAGCCGAGCGCCGATTCAACGTTTGGAAAGCGGAAAAAGAAGACCGCATCCACAAAGCTAAAAGCAATATTGAAGAAAAGAAACGCAATGCTCGTAAAGAGGCAATGGCTTCAGAAGCTAAAGTAAACGAGGAGCGCGCTCAGGAAATTCTCAAACGCAAAGCTGCCGAACTTGAAGCAAAAGCTAAAGAAGCTCGCAAAGCCGCAGGTGAAGAAGAAGCTACCGAAGAAACACCGGCTGAAGAAACTACCGGCGAAGAATAGAGATTTCGTGATAAAATTATCAACCCTAAGTCTTTGAAGATTTAGGGTTTTTTTTGTGCATTTTTTAAAACAAGATTATCCATAGTGGTGAAAGGTTTACGGAAGATTTTTTCAAAGCAAGAACCATAAACCAAGCTAAACGCCAGTAACCGAATACCTGATTTTTACGCGTTTCTCAGCAGTAAGTCCTTTATTATCAGTTGCTTTTATAATAATCAAGCAATCTGGATTTGTGGCATCAACTCTTACATCGACATACTGAAGAAAATGGTAGCAATCATAACTCGGACGAAAATCACCGTAGAGTTCATAAGGCGAACCATTCACCGTTATTGTAACTTCTTTTATTCCGTTTGCAGCAAAAATATGCGGAGCCACATCGCCCATCCAAAATTGATGATTATAATCGAATGGTTTAACAACAGTATCTTCCGACATTACATATTCGCCTGACGTATAGGGTCTTTCAAGGAAAATCCAAGGTTCGGGATTCTCTGTAAGCTCCACCTTTTCGCAAGATGAACATCCAAAACCCAGAATAGTCATAACTAAAAAAGTGAGCAACAGTTTCATAATATCAGATTTTAGAATTATTCATAATTGCGATTAAAAAGAGACCAACCACTTGCCAAACCAAATTTCAAAGAAGCATAGATCAAATAACTACCTTCAGTTTCAGGGCGAAAAGGGTAAATGCCCGGAAGAATACCAAACTCAATTTGATAATATCCTGAAAATGGATTCAATCGAATAATCTCCCAGCCAATTCTTCCACCAAGGTTTTGTTTGACATGCTGCACTAAATAACCGTGGTAATTGGAGTTTCCATCTTCAGTTAAAAAATGATAGTTGATTGACGGACAATAAAATATATCCAAATACATCTTCCTAACCCCAATGCGGTCAATACCATAGCTCCGACCCGGAGATTCGGTGAGATAAACCTTATACGAACCTAAACCCAAATGAAAATACAAATTATTATTAAAAAGTAATAGGTTAGAAGGCGTATAGCTCCATGTTTGACCATTAGAAAGTTGCGTTGGAAATGAATCCAAACCATTTGACGCAATGGCAGTATTCAATTTTTGAAATCCCAATCTAATCTGGCGATACTTGGCTGCATTACCGGTTCCGGATTTATAAAGGTCGTAGGCCGAGCCCCCATAATACTCTGTGCCATGATAAAACAAAGAGTTTTTCTTACCCGTTTTAGACGAAAAAGTGAACGCAAAATTGAACTCATAACGCTGAAAAAAATGGTCCACTAATAAATACTCATTCTCATCAACCATCTTCTTTCGAAACCAATCTTGCAAAGCCATTTCATAATAAAAATCCATAGAAAAAGCAGGCTTATAAAAATGTGCTGACAATTGACCCGTATATCCAAACGCTTGATCAAGAAAAATCCCACCCAAAGGAGCTGCCACCACAGCAAAATTGCGTTTTGTTGGTGCAGGAATGAAACGTTTAGGTTTTTCGTTATCAAACGCCTGAAAAACAGAAAAATTCGATATTGAGTTATCAGAAAAACTTGTCAAAAAACAAACGGAATCCTGACCAATTGATAGTTTTGTAGAAGCTATTATGCTTAGGAATAGTATTAGATAAATGAATTTACTCATAAGGATATTTTAAAAATCATTTAATCACAACAAATCTGAAAACTCATAATGGGCTTAAATTCTGATGATTGGAATAACCCGAAAATCTCATACTTCATGTACATCTTATTTCAGATTAATCACTATTAACCTGCCATAGCCGTTCAGAAAAATCTTGTTCTCGGCATATTCTAAATGGCTGAAATTGGGCAAATTATATTTACTATTTATATCAATCCATTTGACGCCATCAAACATAAACAAACCCTTGACCGCATTTATCCAAATCCGATTCTGACCATCTATAACTAAATCACTGTCATAGTTAGTTGGTGGAGAATTGACAATTACAGTCCATTTTTTACCATCGTATTTGACAACCCCATTATCAGTTAAAAACCAACCTATTCCATTTTTATCAAACCTCATTGCTTTCAT
>JAFGWF010000113.1 GCA_016937295.1 Bacteroidales bacterium | reverse complement strand
GCCAAACCTTTGTGATTGTTACCCACGACCTTAGCCTCGCCGGCAAATCAGACCGCATTATCAAATTGAAAGACGGTGTGATTGAAGGTTAGGAGGTTGGAGAAACACGAAATTTTATACTTTTAAAGCCTAATTTTTACTTAAGTGCTTAAATTGAAGACGTGTTTTCTTTTCTATTAAGTAAAAAAAACAAATAGAAATAATGCAAAAACGCTACTACATAATTATCCACAATTTGAGAAAAAATTTCACCAATCTTATATGCCTGAATTCGTTACGAAAATTCTTATTGACGAAAATTGAAATCTTTCGCATTTTTCGTCAATAAGCATTATACTTGTCGATATTTTTTAAATATGATACCAATAGAGATTTATTTAAAGAAGTTGCGCCAGCTTTGTGACCAGCATTTATTATAGATCATAACATGTGGTGCGGCGGTGTGGAAAATCCTTCCTCTCCTAACATTTTGTTTGAAATCGTCATTCAATACCAAGTAAGAAATCAGTATATCGAATAGATACGAATTTTTCTTATAAAATCTTATATCGAACTAAGGTTAAATTATTATATTTCAATATTTTAACAGATTATTGAAGTAGATATTCATTCATATTGATTCTAAATCTTCATTACAACTTTTTCCTTCGCTTGATTTATCTAAATTTGCCATTCAATAAAGTTTGAAAACTTCCAACATGACCGACGACCAAATACGACTTAATGCGTTAACAGATGAGCTTAACGAGCACAACTACAAATATTATGTGCTCGTTCAACCCGAAATATCTGATTTTGAGTTTGATATGAAGCTTCTCGAATTGCAGAAGCTGGAAGAAAAATATCCTGAATGGGCTCGAGCCGATTCGCCTACAATGCGAGTAGGAGGCGAAATAAGCAAGGAGTTTAAAACGGTTTCTCACAGATACCCGATGCTATCGTTAGGCAATACCTATAACGAGGGAGAATTACATGATTTCGATCAGCGGATTCGTAAATTGATTGATGTAGATTTTGAGTATGTGTGCGAATTGAAGTATGATGGTTTGGCCATTGAGTTGACCTACGAAAACGGGATTTTAATTCGCGCCGTTACACGTGGCGATGGTGTTCAGGGCGACGAAGTAACAGCCAACGTAAAGACAATCAAGAGCATACCACTTCGCCTCAGGGGCAATGATTGGCCTGATAGTTTTGAGATTCGAGGCGAAATTATAATGACTCGAAGCGGATTTAAGGCCTTTAATTTGGGTAGGTTGGAAGCAGCCTTTTGCTAATCCGCGCAATGCCGATGCCGGAAGATTAAAACTTCAAAACTCAGCAGAAGTCGCTAAGCGCCCGCTCGACTGTTTTCTCTACTTCATCCTCAGTGAAAAGTTGCCCTACCAAAGTCATTACGAAAACTTGCAGATAGCTAAATCATGGGGTTTTAAAATTCCTGATTTTATGGTGAAGGCTTCAAATATGGAAGAAGTCTTCGATTTTATAAACTATTGGGATTCAGTGCGCAGGGAGTTAGATTTCGATATCGATGGAGTAGTTATTAAAGTAAATGAATATAATCTTCAGCAAGAATTGGGCTTTACCTCTAAAAATCCACGCTGGGCAATCTCCTATAAGTTTAAGGCTGAGCGAGTTGAAACTTTCTTGGAAGCGATTAGCTATCAAGTTGGGCGCACAGATTCCGTTACGCCTGTGGCCAATCTCACGCCGGTTTTATTAGCCGGAACAACCGTAAAAAGAGCTTCGATCCACAACGCCGAGATAATGGCTGAGCTGGATTTGCGCTTAGGCGATATGGTTTTTGTAGAGAAGGGAGGAGAGATAATTCCAAAGATTGTTGGGGTGAATATACTCAAAAGACCTGCTGATTCTCAATCTCTTAGCTTTATCAAAAAATGTCCAGAATGTGGAACGGCATTGATTCGCAAAGATGGCGAAGCCAATCATTATTGCCCAAACGAATATCATTGCCCTCCACAAATCAAAGGTCGCTTGGAGCATTTCATTGGACGAAAAATGAAGGATATCAACGCCGGAGAGGCGACGGTTGCAGCACTTTACGACATGGGATTGGTAAGAGATGTGGCGGATTTGGTCTTTCTGACAAAAGATCAAGTGATGCGTTTGGAGGGTTTCAGAGAAAAATCGGCAGGCAATCTTGTCGAGTCTATTCAACAATCGAAAAATCGTCCGTTCGACAAATTGCTCTTTTCGCTCGAAATCAGATATGTGGGGGAAACCGTTGCGCGAAAATTGGCTCAACATTTCCGAATGATGGATAAACTAATGGTAGCAACAGAGTCAGAATTGGTTGAAGTTGAAAATATTGGCGAAAGTATTGCTAAATCGGTAGTGGCCTTTTCTCAAGATTTGTCAAACTTGCAAATGATTGATAGACTTAAAGCTGCCGGACTCAAGATGGAGATGGAAGCTTCAGACGAGATTATCAACCGACTCAATGGAAAATCCTTTGTAGTTTCGGGGAAATTCAGCATCGACCGCGAGAAACTCGAGGAGATAATCACACTGAATGGAGGCGTGAATGTTTCAGCGATTTCTTCTAAAACCGATTTTGTTTTGGCCGGTGATAATATGGGGCCTGCGAAGTTGTCTAAGGCTGAAAAGCTTGGAATTCAGATTATTTCGGAGGAAGAATTTTGGCAGTTGATTCAGTAAGAAAGTTTAATTTTGAATAATGCTCTCGATTTTTTGCCGACAAAACAAACACTAAATTCAACTAAGCGGCAGAAGTGAATCGAATTCTATTAATTTTGCCTACTGATTAACAAAGTCATGTATTTTATCTAAAGAAAGCGTGCGGGATATGGGAAAAATAGCCATGTTTTTAAATAAGTTTTACGATAGAATTCTCCTTTTTCTATTGGTTTTATTGAGCTATTTTCAAGTGGCGTTTTTTCTTCATCCGTTGAAGTTTGGAGCAATTGCTTATCATTATCCTTGGCGATATAAAATAGTTGAGGCTATTCGTGCAGGTGAATTGCCATTTTGGTTTTGGACCCAACATTTGGGGCAGCCCATTCATGCCGACCCACAAAGTGGGGCTTGGTATCCAATCGTTTGGATTTTTAGCCTCTTCGGAAAATACACTCTATACTCCTTTCATACCGAGTTTATTTTGCACATTTTAATTGGTGGCTTTGGAATGCAAATCCTGTTTAAAAATTTGAACATCAGTAAGTTTTCGGGTTTGTTGATGTCGCTTTCTTATGTTTTATCAGGTGCGTTTTCTGATAATGTGCTCACCTCTTGGACAATCTCGATGGCTTGGATTCCTTGGATTTTCGCCGCAACCTTGCTTTTAGTAAAAAATCGGCGTCCGGTGAATATGGCCTACCTTGCACTCACTTTGACGATGCTGATAACAGGTGGCTACCCGGCCTTCACAATTGTAATTGCTTATATTCTAACTATTTATATTGGTGTTGTGATTTTCTCTGAATGGATAAAGAAACGAGTATTTCCAATCAGGCTTACGTTATCTGCCTTCATGGTTTTGATAATTACCATCATGACAACTATGGTGGTTCTGGTATCTGTTTATCAATCTACCGAATACATCGGACGCACACAGCCTTTGACCGTGGATTACGCTTCTGATGGAGCACTGAATCCTAAGTCATTCATTTCCTTACTTTTACCATTTACAACCGTGGCGGTGGGTTATGGTGTGATTCCTGAAATTGATTCCTATTTCACCATGGCTAATTCTTATTTTGGTTTGATAGCAATTTTGCTTGTTATGGTGTCCCCGGTTGTGCTTGCTCCCAAAAAAATGCTGCCTTATTTTTTACTTGCCTTGGTTTTTGTTTTTTTTAGCATGGGAGATTCAACTCCGGTTTACAATGTGTTTTTCCATTATTTGCCGGGCTTTAACCTTTTTAGATATCCAAATTTCGTTCGACCATTTTTTATAATTCCTCTTCTAATCTTGGCGGGTCTTGCCTTGGATAAATTATCTAATTTCGAACGTTTTAAGAGTATTATGTGGATAGTTTTCGGTTTAATAGTTCTATTTTTTTCTATTAGTTTATTTACCATTTTTCGCTTTCAGCCGCAATTTGACTTTTCATCGATATATTTGTTTTTTAGAAACATGAAATTTGGCGAGGCGATTCTCATGCAATCAATATTTCAAATTATTCTTTTGATTGCATTTTTAGGGATTTTAATGATAAAAAAATCATTGTTCTTTAAGAGCCGAGTTATTGGTTCAATCATTATTATCGATTTGATTATCAGCTTTCAACTGAACTTTATGTACACCGGCTATGCCCAACGAATCAGCGTAAAAGATGCGCAAAATGTTATAAACCAAGTAGAGAAACCCATTGGATTGACTCAAAACAAAAATGTGTTCGAAAATCGATTCTTTGATAGGGACTATTATTTCGACTATGGACTAAACGACTATTCAGGAAAAGTAAGTTATTTCGGAAATATTTCGTTCAAAACCAATCCGTTTGCAAAGTTGTTAGATAATGATTATGAGCGATTTAGAGCTGTAACATCCAATAGTTTAATCCATTTTTCGGCCAATATCTTAAGCGAAAGGGATAATATCGGCGATAGTTTTGCCAATCATCCTAACTCGCTAATTCTAAGTTCAATCGATTATCATAAATACGCATCATTACGAAAAACCGATACTCTACTTTTTAGATTAAAATTATTGGAATCAAGGCCAAACTCCATCGAATGCGAGATAGAAGCCGAGGAGACAGGTTTTGTAACCTTACTACAAAATAATTATCCGGGGTGGAAGGTGCTTTTAAATGGCAAAGAGTCGGAATTGATTGTTAGCAACACAACTTTTTTATCCGTTTTCGCGCCGAAAGGAAAAAACCGAATTAAGTTTTATTACAGTAATTCTTTAGTAAAAACTGCTTTAATTAGCTCACTTACAACATTTTTGTTGCTATTTGTTTTCATATCATACACAGCTTTCAAAGTAAAAAGGAAATGACAATTAAAAATCGATTCACAAATTATATTTTGAAGAATTAACCTATTATCATTTTTACTGCTAATCAGCTAACAATTAGTCCTAATTTTGCCGCCCAATTTTTAGCTAATTTATTATTCATGAGACGCTTTCTTAACTTGTGGCCTGAGATTATGGATGCCATTCGAGGCAAGGAGCAAGATTATACCAAAATAAATATCCGCAAAGCCTTGCTTTTACTATCCGTTCCGATGGTTTTGGAAATGATTATGGAGTCGGTTTTTGCTGTAGTGGATATCTTTTTTGTTTCGCAATTAGGCGCTGATGCGGTGGCAGTTGTTGGCATCACAGAGTCAACAATGACCATCGTTTATGCGTTTGGGTTTGGTTTGGCTATGGCTACTACAGCCTTGATTAGCAGAAGAATAGGAGAGAAACGAAACAAAGAAGCTGCGGATATTGCATGGCAATCGATATTATCAGGCGTAGCTATTTCGATTCCCATTGCCATTGTAGGTTTGTTTTATGCCGAACAAATTCTCCAACTTATGGGCGCCACTGTTGAAATGTCGTCGGAGCATGGAAAATATATGCAGTGGATGCTTGGAGGAAACATGGTTATCATGCTTCTTTTTATTATCAATGCCGTTTTCCGAAGTGCAGGTGATGCAGCGGTTGCAATGCGTGTGCTTTGGACAGCCAATATTCTGAATATCATCTTGGATCCTATCCTAATCTTTGGTTGGTGGATTTTTCCTGAGCTTGGAGTTGCAGGAGCTGCCATAGCCACCAATATTGGTCGAGGAGTTGCCGTAATCATGCAATTGTTTATTCTTTTCAGGGGAAATAAAATCATCCGTCTTCGTCTCGAAAATTTGGCAATTCGACTTGAAATTCTAAAGCAATTAGTGGTGAAATCTCTTGGCGGCGTTGC
>JAFGWF010000112.1 GCA_016937295.1 Bacteroidales bacterium | reverse complement strand
TAATTAGCAACAAATCCTTCATTATTCACAGCCTGGTCGGTGCTTTGAAGCAAGGTTATTGATGAGCCGGAAGAAAAGATGATTCCTCCATTTGGAAGGGTATTACCATCATAAGAGCCAATAAGAGGCGATTGCACTGAAGGCCCGTCGTAGATACGCAAATAGTCGTAACCTGATTCAAAATCGAATTGCGTAAAAGTCAACTTCACCTGAGATGCGCCAACAGGATTTATCACAATCATAGAGTTCGTGTTGGCCGAATAAGGTGCAGCCCCGCCATCGTCCATAATTACACCATTACAGGATGTAAGAGTGGTGAGACCCGAACTCGGCATCATATTCAAACATGGATTTGCCGTATCCACAGAAATATAAGCCACTTTTGCCAAAGTATCTGACCCGCAGCTCCCTCCGTTTGCAATCAAGCTAACGGTAAAGCTTCCATACGAGTTATAGGTATGTGTAGGGTTGAGGGAAGTGGACGAATTTCCATCGCCAAAATTCCATACAAAGCTCTGACCGTTATTACTACCATTCGAAAAGGCCACCGTAGCAGGAGGTGCACAAAAACTTGTGAGTGGCGTACTGAAGTCCGATTGCACACCTTCCACGTAATCCGGCCCGACACCTATCGCATAAAATGCTGAAGTAGTAGCTTTTACAGCATCCGAACAAGCACCATAAAGGTCTTGCGCCGCCAAAATCGAATAGAAACGGCATTCTGCAAAGTCGCTGGTATTCACCAAATAAACCGTAAGTGCTCTAAAAGCAATTGCACCCGCAGTATCAATTCCGATTCCCGAAACATCAAAAGTATCGCTATTGTCGTTGATTCCTTGTCCGCCTTCGGAAAGCAAATAAAACCAATGATTCAACACGCCACTATTGGTGTGAACGCCACCATTATCAGCCGCACCAATATAGTAGTATTGTCCGAGATAAGTATCCGGGTCGCCCTTGGATTTGGGATTAGACATGGAGCGCATAGCGGTGCCAATATCTTCACCTATCAACCAATTGCCAGAAGCGGGTTTTCCAAAATGCTCAATAGCAGTTCCGAAAATATCGCTGTAACTTTCGTTCATCGCCCCCGATTCATCCTGATAATCAAGGTCTGCCGTGAAACTTGTCAAGCCATGGCTAATTTCGTGAGCCACAATATCCAAGGCCACCAAAGGCTGCCAACTGGAATTACCATCGCCAAAAGTCATATACTGTCCATTCCAAAAAGCATTGGCATAGTTCACATCATAATGCACATAAGATTTAAGCAGAAATCCATTGCCATCGATGCTATTGCGACTGTAACGCGTAAAATAATAGTCGTAAGTCATTTCCATACCCCAATGAGCATCCGTTGCAACCTCATCTTTTTGCGCATTATAGTTATTCCAATAATTGTCGGCATCCGTAAAATCAACGGCGCCACCATAAGTTGTACCGGTTTGCATATTAAACGTTTGAACACCGTTTCCCCTACCCGACTCTCGCAAACGAAAACTATTATTATGAAAATCAGCGGTAATGGTTTTCACGCCACTAAATTTGGTATTTGCCGAACCAACACTGTCAATATGCTTGATGATTTTGTTTACAAAAAGAATCGAACCGTCAGTGGCATCTACATAATATTCGGCTCGACTTACCGGCTTATGTGCATAAATATCAAACACATAGGCATAATTAAACCCTTCGGATTCCGTTTGATATTTGAGTTTTAAAGTTCCTTTTGGAAACCAGCTAGCTGCGGTATCTCCTGTCTGCAATTTGATAAAATCCTCCTCCACAGGAATTTGCCACATATAAGTTTCGGCATCGACATAAGTCAGAGCCCTCTGCAAAGCTTCATTTTCGGTTAAAACAAGTTGATTTACAGGCTTGAGGCTTGTCGGAAAATTACCACCGATGGAAAAAATCTTACCATTCCGTTCGTGGCTCACAAACATCCCTTCATGCACTTCTAAGCCGTTATAAATCAAACGGTAACGATTATGAACCTGCCCTAATTGGTCGGTGTACGAATTTATCAGTTCAATTTTCGTCGGTTCACCATATCTCAACAAGTTTGTCAGATACGATTCCAATTTGGTACTCTGAAGCTCATTTCCGGTTTGAAACTGAATAAATTCAATATTTTTAGTTTTTTCGTCCAATTTCACCAAAGAGGCATTAGGGACAATTTCCGAAGCTTGGCTTGAATAAAACACCTGAGCTACAGAAGATTGGATATAGAAAAATCCAAACAAAATTGCAAGAAATCTAATCATAGTAAATGGTTATTGTGTGTATGAAAAAAAATAGATTAGTAGGCATATAAACAAATTGCAATAAATCACGAGGAAAAACGTGTTATTGTGCATGGCAAAAATAAACTAAAAACGCTTTGAAAGAAAGGAATAATTAACAAATATCATTATGGTAAAACGATTTAATCAAAACTACCTTTTTGAAAATAAATTGAGCCAAAAACAAAATTCTATTAGATTTGTAAATTATTCAAATCAAAATGTTTATGAAACGAATTTCTGTAATTTCATTGGTAAGTTTTATAGTTTTCTTAATGAGCAGTTTTTACTTGGGCGACAAACGCGATGAGAAATACACCCAGATGAGCGTTGAAGAGATAAAAGAGATGATGGATGCGCACAATTTTTACAGAAATGAGTTAGGCATCGACAGTTTGAAATGGTCGGATGATTTAGCAAAAGAAGCACAAACCTGGGCCGACAAATTGGCTGCAAAGGGTTGCCGATTTTATCATAGCAAAACAAAAAACGGAGAAAATATTTACTGGAGCAGTTATGAATCCACTCCAAAAGAAGCAGTTGACTCATGGGGAAGCGAGAAGGAGTTTTACAACGGAGGCAAAATAGTGTCGGGCAAAGTGGCTAAGTATGGGCATTATACGCAAATGATTTGGGAGAAAACAACCCATGTTGGTGGCGGAAAAGCTAGATGCAAAAATGGAAGCACCATCTATGTTTGTCAGTATTCTCCGGCGGGAAATTTCATTGGCGAGTATCCTTACCAGAAAAAAAAGCGCAATAAAAACTGACAATCTTATTTAGAATCAAATAGATTAGCAGGGCAAAAAAAAAGATGTACTTTTGGCGCTTTATTAACATAAGTTCAAAATAATGGATACAAAAAACCTCGGATTCAATTCCAAACTGATACATGCCGGGCAGTTTGCCGATCCTAAAGGGTCAGCAACAGTGCCTATTTACCAAACTTCCACCTTCGCTTTCAGAAACGCCGAACACGGTGCTGCCTGTTTTGCCGGCGAAGATGACGGATACATCTACACCCGCCTTGGCAATCCCACCATCGAAGCCCTGGAAAACGCAGTTGCGGCTTTAGAAAATGGTTACAAAGGCATCGCCACAGCCTCCGGAATGGGAGCGGTAACCGCAGTATATTTTGGCCTTCTCGGTGCCGGCGCCCACATGGTTGGGCACAATGCCATGTATGGCCCTTCAAGAATGGTGATGGAAACTTTGTTTAGCAAGTTCGGAACAGAGTATAGTTTTGTCGATACAACCGACATAAATAATGTGATTGAAGCCATTCGCGAAAACACTAAACTCATCTATTTAGAAACTCCCGCCAACCCAACCATGGGAATTTCGGACTTGGAAGCCATCGTAAAAATTGCCCACGAACGCGGTATTCCTGTTTGTGTTGACAACACATTCTGCTCGCCTTATCTCCAAAAACCATTGGATTTCGGAGCGGACATCGTGCTGCACAGTATGACCAAATTTATAAACGGTCATGCCGATATCGTAGCCGGAATGGTAGTTACAAAAACCGAAAAATACTACAGCGAAATCCGTGGAGCCATGATGAATATTGGTAGCAATATGGATCCACATCAGGCGTATATGGTAAACCGCGGTTTAAAAACTTTGGCAATTCGTATCGAAAGAGCACAGGAAAATGCCATGAAAGTTGCCGAATGGCTTGAGCAACATCCTAAGATTGAATGGGTTAAATATCCGGGACTTAAATCGCATCCACAATACGACTTAGCTCAAAAGCAAATGAATGGACCTGGCAGCATGATTAGTTTTGAAGTAAAAGGCGGTTTTGAAGCCGGAAAAACGGTGATGAATAATGTGCATCTTGCCATGTTGGCCGTTTCTTTAGGTGGTGTAGAATCTTTGATTCAGCATCCTGCATCAATGACGCATTCCAAAATTCCAAGAGAATCGCGCGAGAAAGCCCATATCACCGATGGCTTAGTGAGATTCTCAGTCGGAATCGAAGATGTGGAAGACATCATCGCCGATCTTGATCATGCTTTATCTTTGATTTAGACTTCGCTTTTTCGATAATATTTTTTACGTGAGTTCGATAAAAACACGCATCAATTAACAAATAAGTTGTTGATTGTGAGATTACAAATCGAACTCACGTTTTTTTTGACAAAAACCTAAACAGATTTTTTCTCTCGCAGAAAAACAAAAAAATAAAAAACCCAAACAGCAGTTTTTTTCTCTTACTCTATAGGAAATTTATACATTTGTCGATATTTGAAAGTGATTAGAAAAATGACCATAGACCAATACATTGACAACGTAAACAAACGCTACAAATTAGGTAATGCCACGGAACATACGTTTCGTGGAGATTTGCAGCAACTGATTGAAAGTTTAGTACCAAACATAAGGGCAACCAACGAACCGAAAAGGCAGAGTTGCGGAGCACCTGATTATATCCTGACAAAAAAGGACATTCCGGTTGGATTTATTGAAGCAAAAGACATTGGCGACAAAGACCTTGAAGGAGCAAAAAAGACCGGAAACAAAGAACAATTTGATAGATATAAAGCATCTCTTCCGAATCTGATTTTTACAGACTATATTCGATTCTTTTTATATCATGACGGAGAACTGATTACAAAAATCGAGATTGGAGAAATTACCGATAAAGGAATTAAACCTCTAAATGAAAATTTCGCCAGTTTTGAAAACCTGATAAAAGACTTTTGTACTCACATTGGGCAAACCATTAAAAGCCCAAAGAAATTAGCCGAAATGATGGCCGGAAAAGCCCGCCTGCTTTCTGAAATTATTGAAAAAGCATTGAACAGCGATGAAGAAAACGAAGAAAATAGCTCGCTGAAAGATCAAATGACTGCATTTAAAGAAATCCTGATTCATGATATTACACCCAAAGGATTTGCCGATGTTTACGCTCAAACTATTGCCTACGGTATGTTTGCCGCTCGACTACACGATACAACTTTGGATGATTTCAGCAGACAGGAAGCAGCCGAACTTATTCCGAAATCAAACCCGTTTTTAAGAAAGCTTTTCGGTTACATTTCCGGACCGGACATTGACGACCGTATAAAATGGATTGTGGACAGCCTTGCAGAAATTTTCTTAGCGACAAACGTAGAGGAAATTCTAAAAAATTACGGAAAATCCACGAAAATGGAAGACCCGATTATTCATTTTTATGAAACATTCCTAAGCGAATACGACCCAAAATTGCGTAAAGCTCGCGGTGTTTGGTACACTCCGCAACCTGTAGTCGATTTTATTGTACGTGCGGTTGACGATATTTTAAAAACAGAATTTGATTTACCGCAAGGACTTGCCGATACTTCAAAAACAACCATAAAAGTTAATACACAAACTATTGATAAACGTTCTCTAACCGGATACAAACAAATTGATCAGGAAGTTCATAAAGTTCAGATTCTTGACCCTGCAACCGGAACGGGAACTTTCTTGGCTCAAGTAATAAAACACATTCATAAAAAATTTCAAGGACAGCAAGGCATTTGGAGCAATTACGTTGAAACGCATCTTTTGCCACGCCTAAACGGTTTTGAGTTGCTGATGGCAAGTTATGCTATGGCTCATTTAAAATTAGATTTGCTTTTGACTGAAACAGGCTACAAACCAACCAGCAACCAACGCTTTAGAGTTTATCTAACCAATAGTTTAGAAGAATACCACCAAGATACAGGAACTCTGTTTGCAAATTGGCTAAGTACAGAAGCCAACGAGGCCAATCACATCAAAAGAGATACACCCGTAATGTGTGTTATTGGAAATCCACCTTACAGCGGAGAAAGTGCCAATAAAGGCGATTGGATTATGAAATTGATGGAAGATTACAAAAAGGAGCCAGGAGGTAAGGAAAAACTAAAAGAACGTAATCCAAAATGGATAAATGATGATTATGTAAAGTTTTTGCGTTACGGTCAACACTTTATTGAAAAAAACGGAAGCGGAATTTTAGCTTTTATTAATCCTCACGGATTTTTAGATAACCCAACTTTTCGGGGTATGCGTTGGAATTTGCTAAAAACGTATGACAAAATATATACAATTGACTTACACGGAAACGCTAAGAAAAAAGAAACTGCCCCAGATGGTTCAGCAGACGTAAATGTTTTTGATATTGAACAAGGCGTTTCAATCAATTTTTTCATAAAGACGGGCAAGAAAAAAACAAACGAATTAGGTAAAGTTTTTCATTTTGACCTTTATGGAAAACGTGATTTTAAATATGATTTCCTCAATGAAAATTCAGTTGTAACTGTTGATTACCAAGAACTTCCAAATGTTACCCCAAATTATTTTTTCGTTAATAAAGATTTTGATGAACAAAATAACTATGATAAAGGGTTTTCAATTTCTGAATTATTCCCATTAAACAATGTAGGCATTGTAACTGCAAGAGATAATTTTACCATTCATTCAACAAAAGAAGAAGTTAAATCCACAATTGATACTTTTCTAAGTTTAGAAGATGAATTAGCAAGAAGTAGATTTAATTTGGGGAAAGACGTTCGAGATTGGCAAGTAAATTTTGCAAAAAGAGATTTAGAAAATAATTATCCAAACACAGGTGTATTTACTAAATTTTCCTACAGATTATTTGATGATAGATGGACATTTTATACAGGAAAATCTAAGGGCTTTCATTGCTATCCAAGAACTGAAGTAATGCAACATTTTACAAAAGGTAAAAATGTTGGTTTAACTCTTTGTAAGCAATTTAAGACAGGTGATAATTATTTACACGCTTTTATTACAAATAAAATTATTGAAAGTTCTTATGTATCAAATAGAACTAGCGAAATCACTTCTGTTTTCCCTTTATATCTGTATCCAGATTTAAACGGACAACAAACAATTGGGCAAACAGCAGAAAGAAGACCAAATCTAAAAGCAGAAATCGTAAATCAAATAGCAAAAAAAATCGACTTAACCTTTACCAACGAGAAAGAAACAACCGAAAATACT
The DNA here is from genome assembly GCA_016937295.1 of Bacteroidales bacterium. GTDB lineage: Bacteria > Bacteroidota > Bacteroidia > Bacteroidales > UBA1556 > UBA6267. The sequence goes on along the minus strand of JAFGWF010000112.1, from coordinate 480 downwards.
TTTGCTCCAATTGATATTTTAGATTACATCTATGCGGTATTGCATTCGCCAACTTACAGAGAGAAATACAAGGAATTTTTAAAAATAGATTTTCCGAGAGTGCCCTATCCAAAAGACCAAGACACTTTTTGGCAATTGGTAAAATTAGGCGGAGAAATTCGGCAGATTCATTTATTAGAAAGTCCTGTTGTGGAGAAGTTTATCACTCAATATCCGATTGATGGCGATAATGTGGTAATCAAACCAAATTATCAAGACGGAAAAGTTTACATCAACGACACGCAGTATTTTGACAATGTACCTGAAATAGCTTGGAATTTTTACATCGGCGGTTATCAACCTGCACAAAAATGGCTCAAAGACCGAAAAGACCGGAAACTCGAATTTGAGGACATTTTGCATTATCAGAAAATAATCGTTGCGTTAAGTGAAACGGATAGGTTAATGAAAGTGATTGAAGAAATTGAGTTTGAATAAGAT
>JAFGWF010000111.1 GCA_016937295.1 Bacteroidales bacterium | reverse complement strand
TGTACTGCATTGTTTCAAAAAGGGGCATCGCATCATGATTCAGGTTCAGAGTACCTGGTTCCCGTTGGTCGACCGCAATCCGCAAAAATATGTCGAAAATATTTTCAAGGCCACTGATAATGATTTTACCAGGGCGGTACACCGGGTATATCATAGCCGGGAGTATCCTTCGTATATCGGGTTCAGGAGCATTGAGGGAGGTGAATAGTTTATGGGAATTGTATCTAGCTATCCGAATGTACACAAAGAAATAACGAATTAGGATGCTGAAAATAAAAAGAAAAATTGCATTAGTATTTATAAGATGTTCGCAGATAAGGTTATTCTGGAATAAAGCTGTAATATTGAATTAATTCTCTAAGCCTTTTAACTAAAATATGAACTGTTGTGCTAGGATTGGCTTTTATAGGATGAATTCCTTCTTTCAGTCTTAAAATGGCAGCAGCCCTTTCAATTGCATTATTTTCATTTCCATATCTTGAAATTAGGTCAACAATATTTGTATTGCCATGAATGTATGCGAAATTAGAGTCCAGCGATTTACCGGAACGATCTAATTGTAAATAGATTTCTTCTCTTGGTAGTTCTTTATTAGCATCAACGGCTTTTAGGTGAAGTAATAACCACAATTCAAATACTTCGTTACTATATGCAACTTTATGATTTAACTCTTTTGCTTTTTTAAACGCTTGTTCAAATCTTTCAGTATTGCCAGAGCTTTTTTCTGCATCATCCTTGTCAAAAACAACCCAAACTTCATCAACATGTTTATTTGCTTCAAATGCAAGAAGATCTTTTTCAACTTCAGATCGTTGAACAACACCTAGCGAGCTGCTTCCAGTCCCTACAGCTCTTAGGAATACAGTATCTTCAGGGAACAAGCCGATAAATTGCTTAAAGTAATATGGTTCAGTCTTTTCGTCTTCGCAAACAATTAAAAACAGGTGCGGATATCTTCTCCATCTAACAGGCCTATTGTCTTTGTCTTTAGCAGATTTTCGGCTTATCGCTCCTCTTTTTGCCATTTCGTATTTCTTATAAAGTTTTGAAATTCTCCTAAGGCAGGGATAGCTCCATATCTTCCTTCAAAATATCTTTTCTCCTTATCTGTATCAGGACGTTCTTTTTCGGATTTAAACTCTCCGTTTTTTTCTTCAAAATATACAAAATCAGATAGAGCATATAATTCAGTGCTTTCCCAATTATTTTTTTCAGCAAAGCAAATCTGGTCTCTTCTAAGGTTCGAGTAGGATAATAGATTGGTGTCGTGAGTCGCAAAAATTAATTGAGCATTAAAAGGATTACTTTCTTTGTTCAGAAAGGTGTCGATGGTGTAAAGGGTCATTATTGGATGGAGCTTTGCTTCAATTTCATCAATAATCAAAACACCTCCGTTGGCTAAAGTCCAAAGGATAGGTCCACTTAAATGCAACGCTTTTATTGCTCCTGAAGATTCTCTTTCTTCCCATTTCCAGGATTCAATTCGACCAGTTTGTTTTTGTGCAGAATTGTAAATATTGTGTTCTGCCATTACCGTATAACTATGCCTTCCCTTTAAGGACTTGGATAACTGCTCCTTCATGTTTTTTGGCATATCTTCAGGTAGATCGGAAATACTGAACTCTTTTGTTGTAATATCTAAATCCTTAATTCCAAGATTCAGAGAGGTAAGATACTGTCTTATTTTACTTCGATATTCTTCTTTTTCCCAAAGCTCTACAGTTTGAATTTCCTCTATTTCTGTGTTTAAGCCATCTACCATACTGAAATGGCTAAACCAATTGATAATGGTTTTTGCTTCATCTATATTAAGCATATCACAAGTGGAAAGAAACAAAGCATTTTCTCTTGTTGCTTCAATAGCTGCGTCAATAATTTTTTTAGTTCCTTTGAATCCTGAGCTTACATCAATAATATCTTTTTCTCTTTCAAAAACCTTCACTTCTCGACCTGCGTTTTTACGAAATAACCATTCTTTTTCAATCTCATATTCATTAAATTCAAAACCATATCTATAACGAAATTCATTTATTATAAATGAGATTTCGAAACAGGTTGGTTTATCAGAATAGCCATCTCTTAGTAGAAACGGGTCATGTGGAAGCTTTGTGGTCGATGATGCTCTTGCAGACATATGAACTAATTTGTCAAGCAAACTCATGGATTTAAGGAAATTAGATTTTCCTCCACTGTTTGAGCCATATAGTGATATTGCGTTAAGTGCTCTATGCTTTCCAAGCTTAATAATATTATCAGGGTAATCTTTTTGCTTTGAAGCAGGAACAAGGCTTAAAACTTGTTCGTCTCCGATAGAACGATAGTTCGATACTCTAAATTCTAACAACATATCTTTTTTTGTGAAATATTTACAAAAATACTAAAGTTCGGACTTGTTTTCAAGTTTAGTTGATGAAATTTTATATTGATTATTTGTATGTTGTTATCTCAATTTCAAATTCCATCAAAATATTGTTCTTTTGTTTTTCCTTCTCCTGCAATTGAAATTACATACAAAGATTTTGCTGTTCTTGTAGCAGATTTAACCGATCTTTTTCTAAAAGTGTTTTTTATCCTTAAACGACTTTTCATAATTAAAACTTTAAATTCTTAAAGCTTTTGAAAATTGGAATGGCGCCATATCTG
>JAFGWF010000110.1 GCA_016937295.1 Bacteroidales bacterium | reverse complement strand
GTTCAAAACCCTGTCAGGGTTTAAGGGTTTAACTATCAGTTTTAAATCGAATCCACAATCGCATTGAAAGTAGCTGAAGGTCGCAGGTAGAAAAAAGCCTTTTCATCAATAGGTTTGTAAATTATTTGGGATATAACCATGCAAATTCACATTTTTATTTTATATTTGCATGGTTAATTTAAAAGCTATGTATTATAAAAGATTACTTAAAGCGGAAATTATTAGAGGGTTGCAAACCAATCCGGCAGTAGCTATCATTGGACCAAGGCAGGTAGGCAAAACAAGTCTGGCTAAAGATATCATTGGTGAAATGGATGTAAACAGCATTTACCTCGACTTAGAGAAACCATCTGATTTACTGAAACTTGATAACGCTGAATGGTTTCTGAGCCAGCAGAAAGGCAAATTAATTTGCTTAGATGAGATTCAACGTAAACCGGAAATTTTCCCCTTGATCCGGAGTCTGGTTGATGAATGGAGAGGGAATAGCCATTTTCTAATTCTTGGTTCTGCTTCGAGAGAATTAATTATGCAAAGCTCTGAATCATTGGCAGGTAGAATTTCATATAAGCAATTAACGCCCTTTCTTTTTAATGAAATCGGACAAGATATCAAACTTGAAGATTATTTAGTGAAAGGTGGTTTCCCAAGGTCAATTTTACCTGATAATAATGTTTCGATGGAATGGAGGCTAGATTTTATCACTACTTTTCTCGAAAGGGATTTGCTTTTCTGGTCAGGTTTTTCTACTCAAACCATGCGTAAACTTTGGCAAATGACAGCACACCTGAATGGGCAAACCATCAATTACAATATGCTATCGCTGTCACTTAATGTAAGCAATGTTACATGCCGAAATTATATCGAATTACTGGCATCCACATTCATGCTAAATCTTCTACCTCCATACGAGGCTAATCTGAAAAAGAGAATTGTAAAATCTCCAAAAATTTATCTCAATGATACCGGAATTACAAACTCTCTTCTCGGGATTAGAAATTTTGAATCATTAGCAGGTTCCCCGGCGCTTGGCGGAATATGGGAATTGGCAGTATATTCAAACCTCAAAGGACATTTCCCAAGAGCTATGTTTTATTTTTATCGCACAAGCAATGGTGCTGAAATAGATATCGTGATGGAATATCTGAATAAAAGGTTTGCAATAGAGTGTAAAGCAGGACAACAACCAAGCTTAGGGCGAGGAAATTGGAATGCAATTGAAGATATAAATCCTGACTATGTTTTTGTTGTAGCTCCTGTAAAAGAAGGTTGGCCAATGAAAGAAAAAGTTGATGTGGTGAATATTCCTGAGCTGATTAATTCTATAGAAAAGAATCTTTAAACAAAAACTCCCCCCGCCAGCCTCAGCGAATGAGTGAGTTTAATATTTTAACCCTGACAGGGTTCGAAACCCTGTCAGGGTTAAAAGTATTAGTTTTAATAGACTCCACAATTGCATTGAAAGTAGCCGATGGTCTCATGGCTGCGAAGGCCTTTTAATCATGTTTTTACTATTAAGAATGATTCTAAATTTGGGGGGGGGTAAAATTTTTGTAAAAACCACAAATTATCCTTTTAAATTTGTCGTCGTAAAACTCTAGTGAGCATAATGTATGCAACATCTTAAAAAATGTGAGAAAATCACTAAAGTTTAGAAAAATTACCCTAAGAAAATTCTTTTTGCATGGAATATTCAAAGTACAAATACTATTTTTATACCCCAAAGATTTGCAATCTTTTGTATAAAGGAAAAGCCTCCGAGAATGGTGGCACCAACGTCTTAAATTAATGTTACACTAAACCCGAAAGCCGCAGCAAAAGTAATACATAAATGCATTTATTTTCAAATTGAAAACATGCCATGGTGTATCATACTAGCCGTGATGAGAAAAGGTATGACAGCAGAGTGAATCGGCTGCATTTAAGGATTACCGTTGGACATATTCTTATAAAAGAAACTGCGTCAGTGGGGAAGAAGTAAATTTTAATTCTTATGAATAAGTTATTAATTGTTTTATTATCAATAATAGTATTGGTAAGTTCTTGTAAAAAAGATGATTTATTATCCCAAAATAATAGTGAAGAATCGGTAGATAAGGCTGCAATTCCACCGTATGTTTGGCTTATTGCATATGCTATAGCTAATGTTGGAGAAGTTCTCAAAGGACATTATGAGTTAGTTATTACTTATTATCCGGATGGTTCTATTAAATCAAAAAGAGAAGGTTGTTATGATACAATAGGAACCTGTGAAAGGCCAACAACTGTAAGCTTAAATGGGGTTAATCTTCTAATTAATGATAACAATACTAGAATTGAAGAGTATGAAGCTTCATTTCAAGTTAATAATGCACAAATCATTGTTACTACAGAAAATCAAATTGTTTATGCTATAGATGAAGTGAGTTTTCCAGAGGAGGCAGCAAACTTTTTTTATGCGGATGAAATAGAATTTTCAACTGATTTTATTATTGATAATCCGGAAGTATTAGAGTTTTTAGGTCAAAATCCAGATGAACCTATTATTCAGACAAAGGGAGTATATCAAGTCTATCAAAACGAAAATTATAAATTTGTTTTTATTAGAGAGTAAATAAATTTTGGGGAGGTTTCCCTCCCCAAAATTTTAATATTTTATAACTTTTAAAATAGCAAAATGAAAAAAGCAAGATATTATCTTTCGCTAATTTTCTCTTTCTTATTGATTATAAGCTGTCAAAAGTCAAATAGTGCAACTGATAAAAAACTATTATGCATCGAAAACGATTCCATTAAATATGAGTTAGTTGAGATATTTGGATCGAAAAAAGATACTGATAATAATACTCAATGTAAAAAATTCTCATATACCTATTTTGGAGAGGATTCAATTATTATGTACGGAGTGAATTTATCTGATATTATGGGAATTCTTTTCAACAAAAACCCAAAGTTTATATTTGTGGAATCGGAACTATTAACAAAAGAATTTTCGTTTAAGTATGTAAGGAGGAATAATAAAATTCAAACTAAAGATACATTATTTATAATAAATAAAATGATGGATTTGTTTTCTACTAATATATATCGGAGAATTGATTCAGTATATGCTTTTGAAGTATATTTCCCTTATAAATCTGAAAAAAATCACAGCAATGATTTAACAACTAGCTCCATTAAAGTAAGAGGGAATAAAGTAATGTTTAAAAATGCTCCATTTTCTGCTTTAGTTAATGTATTGAACGATAATTATAATTTTTATTTTTTCAACACATCTAATCAAAAACAATTATTAAATATGGAATTTGAACTTTTGAAATTTGAAGATTTGGTTAAACAATTAAATAAAAAAGATATTTACCTAGAAAAAAAGAAGATTGAACTAGAGATATTGAATGTTGAAAAAAGAATTTAAATCTTTTAAATATGTAATAAAACCAAACCTCCCCCACCAGCCTCAGCGAATGAGTGAGTTTAATATTTTAACCCTGACAGGGTTTTGAACCCTGTCAGGGTTTAAGTATTAGTTCTATATCGAATCCACAATTGCGTTGAAAGTAGCCGATGGACGCATAGCGGCAAAGGCGAGTTCATCGATTGGATGGTAGTAACCACCAATGTCGGTTGGTTTGCCTTCAACGGCTGCAATCTCAGCTAAGATTTTAGCTTCATTGTCAAGCAGTTGCTTTGCAATTGGAGCAAATTTAGCTTTCAACTCGGCATCTTCATTTTGGTCGGCAAGGGTTTGAGCCCAATAAGCAGCAAGGTAAAAATGTGATCCTCGGTTGTCCAATTCTCCGGCTTTGCGCGAAGGCTCACGGCGGTTTTCAAGATGAATGCTCACGGCAGCATCGAGTGTGTCAGCCAATAGCTTTGCTCTCTTATTGTCGAAATTTGCTGCAAGATGCTCCAACGAAACTGTCAAAGCCAAAAACTCGCCCAACGAATCCCAACGGAGATGACCTTCGGCAAGAAACTGCTGCACATGTTTAGGAGCAGAGCCGCCTGCGCCTGTCTCGAAAAGTCCGCCGCCATTGAGCAAGGGAACTATCGACAGCATTTTGGCAGAGGTGCCAAGCTCAAGAATCGGGAATAAATCGGTGAGATAATCTCTCAACACATTGCCGGTAACCGAAATTGTGTCTAAACCGGCTTTCACGCGTGGCAAGGTAAACTTCATTGCCTCAACCGGCGAAAGTATGTGATATTCAATACCTTTGAGGTCGTGGTCTTTAAGATATTTTTCCACTTTGGCAATTATCTGACGATCATGACCGCGCTCTTTGTCGAGCCAGAAAACAATAGGATTTCCGGTAGCTTTGGCGCGATTTACGCCAAGTTTCACCCAATCGCGAACAGGAATATCTTTCACCTGACAAGCTCTCCAAATGTCGCCTGGTTCCACTTTATGCTCTATCAGCACATTGCCCTCAGCGTCCACTATGCGCATGGTGCCGGCATTTTTCATAATGAAGGTTTTGTCGTGTGAGCCATATTCCTCAGCCTTTTGCGCCATCAAACCCACATTGGCCACATTTCCCATGGTTGACGGGTCAAATGCTCCATGCTCTTGACAGAAACTTATTGCTTCCTGATAAAATGTTGAGTAACAACGATCTGGAATCACGGCTTTGGTATCTTGTAATTTTCCGGCAGTATTCCACATCCTGCCTCCATCACGAATCACAACCGGCATCGAAGCATCGATGATGATGTCGTTCGACGAATGGAAATTGGTGATTCCTTTGTCGCTATCAACCATTGCAAGAGCAGGTTGTTTTTCATAAACTGCTTGAATATCAGCTTCAATTTCAGCTTTTTTCTCAGCAGGCAGGTTATTCAATTTTGCAAAAAGGTCGCTAAGTCCGAGATTTGGATTCACTCCTAGTTGAGCAAAAGTTTCGGCATGTTTCTCAAAAACTTCTTTGAAGAAAACGGAGACAAAATGACCAAACATCACAGGGTCAGAAACTTTCATCATGGTGGCTTTCAGATGAGTAGAAAACAGAACGCCGCTTTTTTTTGCGTCATCAATTTGCTCTTGAATGAAATTTCTCAATGCTTTTTTACTCATGAAAGTTCCGTCAATCACTTCACCGTCAAGGAGTTTTATTTTGTCCTTCATCACCTGAATACTTCCGTCGGCGGCAACAAATTCGATGTTCACCTCAGTAGCATTCTCAACGGTAACGGATTTTTCATTTTCATAAAAATCGCCGTGACTCATGGTAGCTACATGCGTTTTTGAACCAGCCTCCCATTGTTTCATCATTCGGTGAGGATTTTTCATGGCAAATTTCTTCACCGATGGAGCTACTCGACGGTCGCTATTTCCCTCGCGCAAAACAGGATTTACGGCAGAGCCTAAAATTTTTGCAAAACGAGATTGTAGAGCCTTTTCAGCATCTGTTTTTGGGTCTTCGGGATAATTTGGGATAGCATAACCTTGCGATTGAAGCTCAGCAATAGCGGCTTTCAACTGTCCGATGGATGCGGAAATATTAGGAAGTTTTATAATATTAGCCTCCGGCAAAAGGGCTAACTCGCCCAAATAAGCCAATTCATCGTTGATTTTTTGTTCTGGACTAAGGTTTTCAGGGAAATTGGCGATGATACGTCCGGCAAGCGAAATGTCGCGTGTTTCCACTTCGATTTCTGCTGTTTTTGTAAAAGCTTGAACGATAGGAAGCAAAGAATAAGTGGCTAAGGCCGGTGCTTCATCAATTTTTGTCCATGTAATTTTTGATACTTTATTCATCTGTATATTTTTAATTGTTTAACACCAAGGTCTCCCGTATAGCTATCGGGAGGAATCACATGATTAAAATAATTATTATTTTAGATGTTAATAATTATTTTAATCATGCTTATTTCATATTCGTTTGTTTAAAAAAAGAGAGCAGAATTTTTGGTTTCTGCTCTCGTAAAATAATTTATTGATTCTCTTTAGCGATGAGGTTCAAAGCTGAACCTGCCACAAACCAACCAATTTGGTTATCGTTAAAAGTATGATTCACAGCAAATTCATCCATCGAACCATCACTATGATGCAATCTGATAGTCAACGATTTACCGGGAGCCATTTCTG